>CAIJOE010000040.1 GCA_903822245.1 uncultured Actinomycetes bacterium | reverse complement strand
GGGCCTTTCTGGAAGCAAAATCTTCTCAACAATTCAAGGCGGACAGAACATCTGGATTTCAGGTGCTGCTCACCCAATTACAGAAGAAGCTCTGCGCACAAAGGGATTGGCAATCAACCCACCAGCAGGATTTGAAACACCTGCGGGTGCAAAGGTTGTTCAACCAACTCCAGATCAGCAGACAGCGGCTAAGGATCTTCTTAAGACCCAATGGCCAAACCTCTAATCTTCGAATTAATTCGTTGATTTAGAAATACCGGGACAATAGAAGTGGGAGCTATGAGAATCAAAAGATACTCGTGGCTTCCACTTCTGCCCTTCTTCCTCTTCACCGGATATTTTCTCTTGTGGCCAATTTTAGGTGTGACACTAAAATCTCTGCACGACAATAATGGCAACTGGTCATTATCAAATTACATGCCCTTACTTTCTGGAGCTTACCGACATGCTTTTGTTACAAGCATTCGATTAAGTGTGATCACATCTATCATCAGCTCCCTACTCGGTGGCTTTTTTACATTTGTTATTGTCAAAAGTGCAGGAGCTCGATTAACTTCAATTATTGAAAGTATTGCGGCCGTATTCGCAAACTCTGGGGGAGTTCCACTCGCGTTTATGTACATAGCGGCATTCGGCGCAGAAGGATTGTTCACAAAAATTTTGAAATTCTTTGGCTGGAATATCTATGCTGGCCATTTCACTCTATTCTCATTTACAGGCGTAGTTATGGTTTACACATTCTTCATGACGCCACTGATGGTAATTGTATTTCGCCCCGCGATTCTTGGACTTCGGAAAGAGTGGTCCGAGGCAAGTCTCAACCTTGGTGCAACACCATTGACATACTGGCGACGAGTGGCAATACCAATTTTGACGCCCTCATTTATTGGATCTTTTTTTCTTCTCTTTGCTGGTGCATTTTCAGCCTATGCCACAGCACGGGCACTGACGGTCGGTACCGTCCCGCTAGTGCCAATCATCATCGGTACTTTGGTTGATGGAAATGTAATTTCAAACGAAGCAAATCTTGGCGACGCACTCGCCGTAGGAATGATTCTTGTCGCAGCAATTGCCATGGTGGGTTATCTCTGGGCCCAACGTTCAGCTGCAAAATGGCGAGTTCTATGAAAATTGGAAGATACACGATAAACGCTTTCTCACTTTTCTTAGCCGGGACTATTTTTGTCATACCTCTCGTTGCAGCGGCCGAGTTCAGCTTTAGAAATCCTGGAGGCAAGGGCCATTCACTAGTTAATTACAGCTGGTTATTGCATCAAGATGGCTTTTGGCCGGCGCTAAGCGTCTCATTCCGCCTTGCAGTTTTATCCGGTGCTTTGAATCTCATTCTGATGGTTCCGACAATGGTAGTTTTGAATCTCAAGGCGAAGCGGTATAAATCAATAGTTGATTTCATCTGCATTCTCCCGCTGATTATTCCAGTCGTATCTCTTGCTATCGGTGCTCAAGTTTCAATGCCGGAAATTCTACAAAACACAGATTATGAACTCGTATTCTTTTTCGTGATTGTCGCTCTTCCATACACATACCGAGCTCTGGACGCTGCAATAAATGCAGTGGATATCAAGGTACTAGTCGAGGCTTCTCGAAGTCTTGGAGCAAGTTGGATTTCCACAATTCTAAAGGTAATCATTCCGGCAATCCGGTCGGGAATTATTGGATCACTCTTCCTATCCTTTGCTCTGGCTGTTGGAGAATTTACATTGACATCCTTGCTCCATTGGGAGACCTTCCCAACATGGACTGTAGTTGCTGCACAACAAAATATTTTAGGTGCAATTGCAATCTCAGTATTTTCCTTCGCACTGGCAATAGTGGTTCTCACATCTGTAGGAATCTTGGCTGCACGTAAAAAGAGTTTGAACATAGCGCTCATGACAGAAGAGGTGGCATAACAATGGCAAAGCAAAGGTCGAGCAGCACTCTCAAGTTAGAGTCCGTCACCCGAGCATTCGGCACAACTCTTGCTTTGGACGGTTTAAATCTCACCGTTGAACCCGGCGAGCTTGTCGCTTTACTGGGTCCTTCGGGTTGTGGAAAGACCACCGCTCTTCGAATTGTTGCTGGGCTAGAGACAGCCGATAGCGGTTCCTTGCTCGTCAATGACGTTCGCTATAACGAAACTC
>CAIJOE010000039.1 GCA_903822245.1 uncultured Actinomycetes bacterium | reverse complement strand
TTTCATTTGAGCCCCTATCAGGTTTAATGGGGGAAACCCTAGAAAAAGTCGATAGATGTAACTTTTATTTCAAATTAAAGCGCAGTGAACATAAAGTGAACAAATGATGAACGAATTTTGTAAACCCAGGCTGAAACATGGTTGCTATCTAATTCTATTCTTTTAGCTCAGCTAACTTCTTTTCAACCTCTGGGTAGTCGGGGTTATCAACCAAGATTTTCTCGAGGTCTTTAATGCCCATGGCTTTCTTGCCCATTAAGGCGTAGGTGGTTCCGCGCTCAAATAGCACACGGTGTACCATGGCTTATTTATCTCATCAAAGGTGAAGTCTGTTGAATTCACGCCATACAAGAACAGTGCGAAAATAAGGGTAATCATGAAGGGCGAGAAGTTATAAAGTTATGGCTAGTGAGCTTCTGCAATCCTTAGCATGATGTAACGGTAGGAAGATGCCATAATCGAAGAAGTAACCAGCCAAGTAGCTGGCAGATACACGATCAAATCCATCATTACACCTATTTCAGGGGTATCTGGCATATGACCACGTACCGTTGGCAGCGCAAAGACGAGTGCCCCGAGCCACGTGAAGAATTGAATTTCCATCTTTTGGTTGCGCAAAATGATTACCGACGTGATGATTACGGAGACCAGGCCCATTAAGGCGATTAAAAACAATTGAAAGAATACAAAAGTCTTGAGTGACCCCGCACGATCGTGATCCAAATGAATTCCAACTTCGCCAAGATTTGTTGAGGTGATTTGTGAAGCAGTGTATTTCCATTCATGAATGGAGCTGGTGATAGTCGCGCGAATTGGTGCAATGTTAGGAGGATTTTGCTCTGCACCAGTATCAGCGATTAGTTGAACGCGGATATCGCTGGCGTACTTATCATACGGATAAGCACCTGCATCACCATTAAAGTTAACCTCGCCTTGAATTGGGATTGGCATCGATTTTGCCGGGTAGTTTAAGGCTTCTGTATTTAAGCCCTGAGTCCGGATAATGAAACCATTAAGAACTACATGAGATGGAAAGGCAAAAGATCCATCATCATTAGCGTACTTTCCGTGGGGAGTGAAAATAACCTGAACGCCTTCTTTGCGAGAGGGTACAGATATTTCTTTGATTGAAATTTTCGCTTCGATGTAATCTAATGCTGCATCAGCGAAGGCGCTATTAAAACTTTGGGGAGCTTCGCCGCCGGCACGAATAGTTTTTGACATTTGAAATACTGCAACAGTGATTGGAATTGCGGAACCAAATAGCAAACTCAACGTTAGAATTGTTACAATCTTGCGTCGTTTCATATTCTCACCCACGCTTGTACCAGCTGAGCGCTGATTCAAGTCCTTTCGATCGCTATATTTTGAATAATTTCGTAATTCGCAACTGGGCGAGTTAAATGTTTGTTAGTTAACTTCCAATTCTCGCAAGCTGTTTGGCAAACGATTCAACAAAAGGATTTGTAGATGTGAAAACACCAAAACCGAACTCTGGATTATCCTTCGCACACTTACTTGAAAGGTAGTCGAGTGACTTCTTTATACTTGCTGCCTTTGCAGCGCTGCCATAGTCAGTGAGAGCAAGCGCGTAGGTGGTAGCAGTGAACGGGTACGCAGCTGGGTTTGTATTGCCGTAGTTGAACGCTACTGTTCCATCGGCCTTAACAGTAGCCATCGCGGCTGCAGCCATGGCCGAATCACTATTTGGGGTAATTGCATTACCAGCCCCGTTGATCACATCTGCGACGATCAAGTTGTATGGAGCGCCACCGAAACCAACTTCAGCGTAAGTGATCGAATATGACGTTGCCTTCACGCCGTTTGCAACATCACCCGAACTAGCTCCTCCACGGAAGCGAACTGAATCCTTAGTTACATCACCCGGGAATGCGGTAGCAAATAAATCGTTTGCCGGCTTCGTCCATACTGATGGAGCGATCGCAGCAAATGCGCGGGTTAGGTTGTTGGAAGTGCCAGAGCTCTTGGAGCGGTAAAAAACAGTAATTGGTTGATTCGGCATTGTGCGATTAATTTTCACGTTGCGAGTCGAAAGAACTACAGGCGAACCGTTCTTATCCTTAACTGTGACGCCATTCTTTGTCACGTATTTGATCTGAGTCACCGTACGATTATTATCGGCGACGATCGCTGGATCGTTCCACTTTTTGATGGTACCTGCAAAGATTTGTGCGATTGTTGCAGTAGAGAGGTTTACTGGTCGCTTATCGACACTACCAAGGTTGATAAGAATCGCTACGGGCCAAACGAAGGTTGGAAGGTGAATTTCGTTGGCAATTGGTGCTGTATCTATGCTGTCAGAGAATGCCCAATCAAATTTTCTGTCGTGTAGACCGTTCTTTCCGTCACCAGACCCAGTGCCGCTATAAAGGAAATCATCACCGGTAGCGGCCTGATATTTTTCTTGACATGCTGACATCAGATCGTTAACAGATGATGCGCCGCCAACCTTCCACGTGGCTGCGTTGGCCAAGGGAGCTACGGCAAGGGATGTAGTAACGGCAATTGCTACTATTGCACGCTTCGCCAGTGAAAATTTCATTTGAGCCCCTATCAGGTTTAATGGGGGAAACCCTAGAAAAAGTCGATAGATGTAACTTTTATTTCAAATTAAAGCGCAGTGAACATAAAGTGAACAAATGATGAACGAATTTTGTAAAC
>CAIJOE010000038.1 GCA_903822245.1 uncultured Actinomycetes bacterium | reverse complement strand
GGTACGCCTGCTGGAATCGGGCCGATGCCTGAAGACGGGGAAGTTACTATCTCAATTGATGGTTTAGGATCACTTTCCAATAAGGTTACTCCTCGTGTCAGATAAAAAAGTAAGAGTTCGTTTCGCTCCTTCGCCAACTGGCGATCTTCATGTTGGAAACATTCGCACCGCACTCTTTGACTGGGCATACGCTCGTCATACTGGCGGTGAATTCATTTTCCGAATTGAAGATACTGATCGCGAGCGAGTTACTGACGAATATATTCAGGCAGCAATTGATACCCTTAAATGGCTTGGACTTGATTGGGATGAGGGCCCAGAAGTAGGTGGCCAATATGGTCCATACCTACAAAGCCAACGTTTAGATATTTATGCTCAATGGGCAGCGAAGTTTCTAGCCCAAGGCGATGCCTATCATTGCTATTGCTCCTCAGAGGAGCTTGAAGCTCGTCGCGAGGAACAGAAGAAAGCAAATGTTGCCCCTGGTTATGATGGCAAGTGTCGCACAATTTCCGAAACTGATTTAGCTAAGTATCAAAGTGAAGCTCGCAAGCCAGTTCTTCGAATGCGCATGCCAGATGGTTCGACTACTTTCACTGATTCAATTCGTGGGGAAGTCACCTTTGATCATAACTTCGTGCCTGATTTTGTTTTGGTAAGAGGCGATGGTTCTCCGCTATACACCTTGGCTGTTGCAGTTGATGATGTGCTGATGAAGGTAAGCCACGTTCTTCGTGGTGAAGATTTACTTTCTTCTACTCCGCGCCAAATTCGGGTCTACCAAGCAATGGGAGTGGCAACTCATGATTACCCAACTTTTGCGCACCTTCCATTTGTCATGGGTCAAGATAATGCCAAGCTTTCAAAACGAAATGGTGAAGTTTCAATTGCGTGGTATCGCGATCGGGGCTTTTTACCTGAAGCAATCTGTAATTACTTGGCTCTCTTAGGTTGGTCACCTGGTGAAGATCGGGAAAATCTAACCATGAAGGAGCTAGCCGAGCTCTTTACCGTGGAGCGAGTTCATTCAAGTCCCGCCAGATTTGATATGAAGAAGCTTGAAGCTATTAATGGCGACAAGATTCGCCTGCTAGATATCGACGAATTATTAAAGCGAACCACCCCATTTCTAATTAAGGATGGTGTGATTACAGGAACACCTGAAGAATTAGCGATAGTTAAGACTGCCCTACCAATCATTCAGGAGCGTATTGCAACGCTTGCTGAGGTAAGTGCCATGCTTAAGTTCTTATTCACTCAGAATTTTTCAATTGATGCTGAGGAATTACCGAAGGTTCAAGAGTCACAATCACAAGAAGTTTTGAAGAAAGCCAATGAAGTACTTCAAGATGTGAGTGATTGGACCCATGATTCAATTGAGGCTGCACTTCGCGCAGCGCTTATTGAAGGTATGGGCTTAAAGCCACGAATCGCATTTGGCGCAGTTCGTATCGCGGTTACTGGAAGCCATATTTCACCACCGTTATTTGAATCAATGGAGCTGCTCGGTCGCCAGCGCTCTCTTGCTAGAATCGCGCAGTCGATCGCTTAAATGCGGTAAATAACGCCACTTTTCGTCAGGTATTCTTAGCCCACTGGAGAAATCCGGTGGTGGGGTATGGGGTAATTGGCAGCCCAGCTGATTCTGGTTCAGCTTGTCTAGGTTCGAGTCCTGGTACCCCAGCGCAGTAGAAAAACTTAATATGCACGGCCCTGTCGTCTAGTGGCCTAGGACTCTGGCTTCTCAAGCCAGCTACGCGGGTTCGAACCCCGTCGGGGCTACAAATACTTACCTGGTGTTAATTTACTTAATTGACCCCAGGTATTTTTTATATCCAATAGTCCAATCAGGAACAAAAGCACTTTGTCCCTCTTTAAGGGTGATCTTGCCTGAACAAATCAAGAGATGAATTCGATTCTCTAGTTTGTCCTTAATTCTGGCACCGTAAGTGGCGGGGTAATATTGTGGAAATAGATTCAATTTACTTGATGGATGACCGCCAACTTCTAGCGGAATTAAATGATCCTCTTCATAATTGCGCATATTTAGATCCCCTTGCACGTTATAGCCAGAGTGCAATTGATCGTATTTTATTTTATTGGTGTAGCTTGCAGGTGGGCGAATTGTTTTGGTGTAGCCAATCACGCAGATAGTTGAGCCAATAGTTTTCTGGAAAACTTTTGGATTCAAAGCGCCAGGAGTCAACTTTGGATCTGGCATTCCAATTACTAGGGCATCGGCCGGAACACTGTTAGTTAGAAGTAAAAGCGCAATCACTACGGTGTAGAGCGATTTATTGCGCATTAGCCGTTATTTCTTTGCTAAATGATCGGTTAATCTGGCAGCAGTTGCCACGACAGCTGCGGCATGAAGTCGGCCAGGTTGGCGCCCTAAACGCTCTACTGGGCCAGAAATACTTACAGCTGCAATAACTTTATTATTCGGACCGCGCACTGGCGCAGAGACTGAGGCAACCCCGGCTTCTCGTTCGCCAACTGATTGTGCCCAACCGCGACGTCGAACCGCTGCAAGTGAGGCTGCGGTAAATTTTGCGTTTGTAAGACCCCGGCGCAACTTCTCAGGATCTTCCCAAGCTAAAAGTATTTGGGCAGCTGAACCGGCTTGCATAGTTAAAACAGTTCCAGTGGGTACTGAATCGCGAAGACCTGATAGCCGCTCTTCGGTGGCAACGCATATTCGTTGATCGCCTTGGCGACGATAGAGCTGAGCGCTCTCACTTGTGGCATCTCTTAGCGCTGAAAGTGCGGCACTTGCTACGGCAAGTAGGCGATCTTCGCCAGCTGCAGTTGCTAATTCAGATGAGCGCACACCGAGAATAAAGCGCCCGGCATAATCTCGGGAAACCATTCTGTGAAATTCCAAAGCAACAGCTAGCCGGTGGGCAGTTGGCCGAGCAATGCCGGTAGCCGAAACTAACTCAGTTAGGGAGTGGGGACCCGATTCTAAGCAGGCCAAAATTGCTACGGCTTTGTCTAATACGCCAACTCCGCTATTCTTCTTGTCCACGATGTAATACTTGCATATCAATATTCGAGATGCAAGTGTTTAGGCAACTGGAGAGGTTTCATGGGAAAGACGTTAGCTGAAAAGATTTGGGCAGATCATGTTGTGTCGAGCAAAGAAGGCGAACCAGATCTTCTTTATATCGATCTTCACCTAATTCACGAAGTAACTAGCCCACAAGCTTTCGATGGCCTGCGCCTTGCCGGTCGTCCAGTTCGTCGTCCAGATTTAACTATTGCAACAGAAGATCACAATGTTCCTACCCTAAATATTGATAAGCCAATTGCTGACCCAGTCTCAAAGTTGCAGGTGGATACTTTGCGCAAGAACTGTGCTGAATTTGGCGTTCGCATTCACTCACTAGGTGATGTTGAGCAAGGAATTGTTCACGTAGTTGGACCACAACTTGGAGTCACCCAACCAGGTATGACAATTGTTTGCGGTGATTCACACACATCAACACATGGCGCCTTTGGCGCTCTAGCTTTTGGTATCGGCACCTCAGAGGTAGAGCACGTGCTTGCTACCCAAACTTTGCCACTAGTTCGCCCAAAGACGATGGCGATAAATGTCACCGGCAAGTTAAGGCCAGGTGTTACATCGAAAGATATTATCTTGGCAATCATTGCAAAGATCGGCACTGGTGGTGGCCAAGGCTATGTTCTTGAATATCGCGGTGAAGCTATTCGCGCTCTATCAATGGAATCTCGAATGACCGTTTGCAACATGTCGATCGAAGCGGGCGCGCGTGCAGGGCTAATTGCTCCAGATGAAACTACTTTTGAATATTTGAAGGAAAAACCACATGCGCCAAAGGGTACAAACTGGGATGCGGCAGTTGCTTATTGGAAGACTTTGCAATCAGATGCTGATGCCAAGTTTGATAAGGAAATTACGCTAAATGCCGATGAGCTAGAGCCATTTGTAACCTGGGGAACTAATCCGGGCCAAGGCTTGCCACTTAATGCCAAGGTGCCAAACCCAGCAGATATTGCTGACGCCGAGGAGCGTGGGGCAGCAGAACGAGCCCTTACTTACATGGGCTTAACTGCAGGGACTGCGCTAAAAGATATATCGGTTGACACAATTTTCCTTGGCTCTTGCACCAATGGCCGAATTGAAGATCTACGTTCGGCTGCAGATATCTTGAAGGGAAAGAAGATTTCTAGCAAGGTTCGCATGCTAGTTGTTCCGGGATCTGCGCGAGTACGTTTGCAGGCAGAGGCCGAAGGCTTAGATAAAGTATTTTTAGATTCTGGCGCAGAATGGCGCACCGCAGGCTGCTCAATGTGTTTGGGAATGAACCCAGATCAATTGGCAGTTGGAGAGCGCGCAGCATCAACGTCTAACCGCAACTTTGAAGGCCGCCAAGGCAAGGGTGGTCGCACCCACTTGGTTAGCCCACTTGTGGCCGCAGCTACCGCACTTCGCGGAACTCTCTCATCACCGGCAGATTTGTAAGGAGCGAAAAAATGGAGAAATATTTAACTCACACAGGAACTGTTCTGCCACTTCGCCGAAGCAATGTTGATACCGATCAGATCATTCCCGCGGTTTATCTAAAGCGCGTGACCAAGAGTGGCTTTGAAGATGGCCTCTTTGGTGCTTGGCGAAATGATCCTGAGTTTGTATTAAATAAGCCCGAATATGCTGGAGCCACCGTACTTGTCGCTGGTGTTGACTTTGGAACTGGCTCATCTCGCGAACATGCGGTCTGGGCGCTTCAAAACTATGGTTTTAAGACCGTAATCTCAAGCAGATTTGCCGACATCTTCCGTGGAAATTCACAAAAGGCTGGACTCCTAACAGTGGTCTTGCCACAAGAGGACGTTGAGGATATTTGGGCAACCGTAGAGGCCGATCCCAAGACGCAAGTAACAGTTGACCTAGAAAACCGAAATGTTCGATATGGCGCCAAGAGCGTGGAATTTGCAATCGATGATTACACCCGCTGGCGTTTGATGGAAGGCTTGGATGACATCGGCTTGACTATGAAAAAGATCGATGAAGTAAGTGCTTTTGAGGCTAAAAGAGCCGAATATAAGCCTAAAACTTTGCCAGTACTTTCCTAAGTTAGAAAACTCTAAAGTAATTATTTAGAGTTTTCTACGCGTAAAAACGCGATTATTTGAAATAATAAATAAATCATTAATTCCGACACACCGAAAAATATGCAGGTTATATGCTGTTTTCACGCGTAGATTTCTAATCACGTTAAGCGAACGCTTAACTTTTTACGCGTAAATAAGGGGAAACATGAACAAGGCCCAGTTCATTGCAGCGTTAGCTCCACACTTCGATAACAACAAGAAGGAAGCAGCACGCGCAGTAGATATCGTTTTTGACACCATCGTTCGCAACATTTCAAAAGGTGACGATGTAATGATTAACGATTTCGGTAAGTTTAAGAAGGTTGACCGTCCAGCACGTAAGGGTCGTAACCCTTTCACTGGCGAAACAATCCAAATCAAAGCGAGCAAGAAGGTTCGCTTCCTACCTGCAAAGGGACTTAAGGAAGTTATCTCTGGCGCACGCAAGCTAGATGCAGCTCCAAAGCCTCCAGTAAAGGCAGCGCCAGTTAAGGCTGCTCCAAAGAAGGCTGCGAAGAAGTCAGCAAAGAAAGCTGCTCCAAAGAAGGCTGCAAAGCGCGTAGTCAAGAAGACTGCAAAGCGCGTAGTCAAGAAGGCTGCAAAGAAGAAGAAGTAAACAAGAAGTTAAAAGGGGGAGTCAGAAATGGCTCCCTCTTTTCTTTTGAAATGAAAAAAAGAATTAGAATCAGACTATGAAAGCACCGGCAGTTTCTTTCACGCCGCCAAAGGGATATCCACTTGGTACTAACCTAACTTTCAAAATAGGTGCCAGCATTCTTATACCAATCCTCAAGGTTCTCACTAAGCGTGATTGGCGCGGTATGGAAAATTTGCCAAAGAGCGGGCCAGTAATAGTTGCTTGCAATCACATGAGTTATATCGATGTTTTACTTTGGGCCCACTTCCTTTATGCAAATGGCAGAGCTCCTAGATATCTAGGTAAAGATGGCGTTTTTAAGGTTCCAGTGCTTGGAAAGATTTTATTAAGTGCGGGGCAAATTCCAGTTGCACGTGAAAGTGATGGTGCGCGAAATGCACTAGATGACGCCCTTGAACTGGTAAATCTTGGACACTGTTTAGGGGTGTATCCAGAAGGAACTCTTACTCGCGATGAAAATTTATGGCCAATGGTTGCAAAGACTGGGATCGCTCGACTAGCAATCTTGAGCCAAGCACCGGTAATTCCATTTGCTCAATGGGGAGATCAGAATTTGATGCCGCGATATAGCAAGAGGCTGATCTTTTGGAAGAAGACCAAAATTTCAATGTGGGCAGGTAAGCCACTAGATTTATCGAAATGGTATGGAAAAGCTGAGGATCAGGCCGCTTTAGTTGAGGCCACCGCGTATGTGATGGCAGAAATTACGAAAATGCTGGCAGAAATTAGGGGAGAATATGCACCTGAGGAAATATTCGATCCTCATAAGTCGGATCTTCCGCGAACTGGTAATTACTTAAAGAAGGGCAAGGCGGCGAAGTAATCATGACAAAGATTTCGGTACTAGGTGCTGGTGCCTGGGGAACAACTCTGGCGCAAGTTCTTTGTGATGCCAATCAAGAAGTATTGATTTGGGGCCGTAATCAAGTTGTTGTTGATGAGCTAAATGCTGCGAAGACCAATTCAAAATTCTTACCGGGTATTAAATTGCCAGAATCAATTCGTGCAACAACTAATATTCAAGAGGCCTTCGATTTCGGCGCGGCTCAAGTTTTAGCTATCCCAGCGCAGTCACTTCGAGAAAATCTACAGGTTTGGAAAAAGACATTCCCGGTCAATCAACCAATAATTAGCACACTTAAAGGAATTGAATCTGACTCCGCGATGCGAATGACTGAGATTATTACGGAAATACTAGAAGTCCCACTTTCACAAATAGGTTTAATTACCGGGCCAAACCTGGCTGGAGAGATGTCACTTCGCCAACCATCTGGCGCGGTTGCCGCCTCACCTAATGCTGCTATTTCGAAATTGATGATTGATGTCTTCACCACACCTTACTTTCGGGTTTACCCATCAACTGACTTAGTGGGTTGTGAGTTAGCAGGTTCGGCAAAGTCGGTCATTGCACTAGCTGTTGGTATGGCTATTGGACTTGATCTTGGCGAAAATACCCAAGCAATGATTATTACTCGCGGGCTTTCAGAGGTCGCAAGATTTGGTGGTGCTTATGGCGCTGATCCACTTACCTTCCTTGGCTTTGCAGGAATGGGGGACTTGGTCGCATCTTGTGGTTCTGGACTTTCTCGTAATAGAACATTTGGTGAAGCACTTGGACGTGGTGGCACGATGGAGATTGCTCGAAAGCATGTAGCTTCGACGGTTGAAGGTGTGGCATCGGCGGCGGCAATCCAAGAACTTGCTCACCGAGTTGGGGTGGAAGTGCCGATAATTGAAGTTGTTTCTGACGTAGTTAAAGGTCGAATCAATCCACAGGCTGCAATGGAACGAATCATGACTGTGAGTATGCGAGCTGAAATCTAATGAGTCCTAAAGTAAAAGTAGGAATTGTTGTTGGCGGAAAGTCGAGTGAGCATGAGATCTCCTGTATTTCAGGCAATGGAATCCTTGGGGCAATTGATCGTGAGAAGTATGAGCCAGTTCTAATTGGAATTACTAAGAGCGGCAAGTGGGTCCTACCACCTGGCGATTACAAGCTTGCCATTGAAGGAAAGTCACTACCGTTTATCAACGAAAATCTGCCAGAAACTTCAATAGATAAGTTAGATATTGATCTTCTATTTCCAGTTCTCCACGGACCATATGGCGAAGATGGAACTTTTCAAGGTCAATGCGAGATGGCCGGAATTAAATATGTTGGTTCAGGTGTTCTTGCTTCCGCCACTGGGATGGATAAATCTTTTGCAAAGCCAATCTTTAAAGCCCATGGCTTAGAAGTTGCTCCTGGAATGGTTGTTCAATTAAATGATTGGCAGGTTGATCAAGATCGCATTTTGGCCCAAGCCACTAAATATGGAAATCCGCTTTTCGTAAAACCAGCTAGATCTGGATCATCTAGGGGTACCAGCAAAGTAAAAAAAGTAGATGAACTTAAAAAGGCAATTAATTTTGCTTTTGAATTTGATACTAAGGTAATGATTGAAACCGCAATTGTTGGCCGCGAGATCGAATGTGCTGTTCTGCAATTAAATGGTGTTGCATTAGCCTCACCCGTTGGAGAGATAAAGATCCTTGGTAAGCATGAGTTTTATGATTTCGAAGCAAAATATCTAGATAATTCAACTCAATTAGTAATTCCAGTCCCACTGCCATTTGGAGTTCAAGAAGCAATCCAAGATGCAGCAACTACAGCATTTAATGCGCTGTGTTGTGAAGGTCTGGCTAGGGTGGATTTCTTCTACACAGGTGAAAAGATAATTATTAATGAAATAAATACAATGCCAGGTTTTACTGCCACTTCAGTTTTTCCAAAGCTTTGGCAAGCCGGTGGAATTGGCTATACCGAGTTGATCACGAAATTAATTGAAGCGGCGCAAAATCGCCCGCTAGATGTGACTAGATAATTAGTAAGTAGTTACCGGGCAAGTCAGCGTGCGAGTAATACCTGCTACAGCTTGGACTTTAGCTAGAACACCGCGGCCAAGTTCTTCCATGCTTGGTGATTCTGCGCGAAGAATTACATCGTAAGGACCAGTAACGCCTTCGGCCATGGTCACGCCAGGAATTGCCCCAACTGCCTTAGCAACGCTTGATGCCTTGCCTACTTCAGTTTGAATGAGGATGTATACCTGTACTGACATTTGGATCACTCCTTTATTCCTGGAGATTGGCTCTCCTTGTAATATGGACTTAAGGTTACCGCTATAAGAGTTCCTTGTGAATCGCAGAAAGTTAGAGGGTATACGTGGCTACAGAGGGCGAGCTAATTTCCGCCCTTGCCACGATCTTTAAAACGGATGATCCACGCCTATTGGTCGGAATTGGTGATGATGGTGCGGTAATTAGTGCCAATACTCAAAACTTGGTGGCTGCAACAGATATGGCTGTTGAAAATGTTCACTTCAGGCGCGAGTGGTCAACTCTTTCACAAATTGGCGCAAAGCTAACAGCTGCAAACTTGGCAGACATTTTTGCTATGGGCGGGGAACCAAAATATTTATTAGTCAGTGCTGGATTGCCTTCAGGCTTCACCGTTGAGCAGGTTGAAGAGCTAGCTCAAGGAATTAAGTCAGAAGCCGATCACGTTGGCGCCTCAGTTGTAGGTGGTGATATATCTAAGTCAGAGAAATTGGTAATTTCCATCGCAGCATTTGGTTCGATAGATAAGCCAATCCAACGCTCAGGAGCCAAAGTTGGGGATGCGGTAATTCTTTCAAACATTACCGGTCCCTCAGCAGCTGGATTACATCAATTAAATGAGGGAAAGTCAGTTTCCCTTTATATCTCGGCCCATAAGAAACCGATCGTTCGCTATGACCTTGCGCGCAAATTTCGTGATGTTAGCGCTATGTGTGATGTCAGTGATGGCCTGCTCTCTGAGTTAAATCACATTGCAAATGCTTCAGGTGTGGGAATTGAATTAGATCGTGCACTATTTTCTGATGTGCCGGGATATGCCGAACTAGTACTCACCGCTGAAGCAGAAGGAATTGATGTTTGGCAATGGGTCTTGGCTGGCGGGGAGGACCATGCATTTGTTGCTACGACTTCTAGTCAAATTCCTGACGGTGCCACAGTTATTGGTCGAGTGGTGCGGGGATCGCAAGTCAAAGTGATTGGCCTTTTAGAATTACCAGATGAGGGATACAAGCATTTCTAATTTTGCGTGAGAGGATTAAGTTATGTCACGAGCCAAACTTGAGTCATTCCCAAAAGAGAAGCTGACCTTTGGTCCTTCACCACTTCAACGCTTAGATCGTTTAACTAAGCATCTTGGTGGGAAAGTGGAAATCTGGGCAAAGCGTGAAGACGTCAACTCTGGTCTTGCCTTTGGTGGAAATAAAACCCGCAAACTTGAATATCTAGCTGCCGATGCAATCGCAAAAGGTTGCGACACATTGGTTTCAATTGGCGGCGTTCAATCAAATCACACTCGTCAGGTGGCTGCAGTTGCCGCTCACTTGGGACTCAAGTGTGTTTTGGTCCAAGAGCACTGGGTTGAATGGGATGAAGTTAATTACGAAAAGACCGGAAATATTTTATTAAGTCGCATTATGGGCGCTGAAGTACGCCTAGATCCTGCCGGTTTTGATATTGGCTTTAGAAAGTCTTGGGAAGATGCCATTGCTGACGTAATTGCCCGTGGTGGCAAACCTTACGCAATTCCAGCTGGCGCCTCTGATCATGAGCTTGGTGGCCATGGATTTGCTGGCTGGGCATTTGAGTTGGAAGATCAAGAGAAAGATCTTGGATTTAAGTTTGATAATTTCATTGTTTGTTCAGTTACTGGATCTTCACAAGGTGGAATGATTGCTGGACTTGCCCATAGCAATCGAGCAAAAGATGTTATCGGAATTGATGCATCAGCGACGGTAGAAAAAACTTGGGATCAAATTAAGCGCATTGCCTCTCGAACAGCCAAATTGATCGATCTTGGCAGAGACCTTCGTGACGATGAAATCATTTTATTAGATCGTTGGCATGATGGAATTTATGGCGTTGCTGGCCCAAGAACGATTGAGGCTATTCGTCTTGTCGGCAGGCTAGAAGGAATGATTACTGATCCTGTTTATGAGGGTAAATCAATGGCTGCAATGATTGATCTAATCAAAGAAGGTTATTTCAAGGAAGGCTCTAAGGTTCTCTACGTTCATCTTGGTGGCCAACCCGCTATTAATGGTTACACAACTGCGTTCTAAGAACTACTGAAAAGCAAAAGGCCCGAGAGTTAATCTCGGGCCTCTTTAATTCCAGAATAAATTAGCGAGAAACTTTGCCAGCCTTCAAGCATGAAGAGCAGACGTTTTGACGCTTTGGTGTTCCGCCAACAAGTGTGCGGATGCGTTGGATATTTGGATTCCAGCGACGACGGGTTTTGCGCATTGAGTGGGAGACCTTATTGCCGAAGCTAGGGCCTTTTCCGCAGATATCGCAGTTAGAAGACACAGTTGACTCCCTTAAAAATTATCTGACTTTACGTATTTCGTAACTAAGGGGCAAAGATTACCGCCTAGGCGCGGTGATTGGCTAATCCACCAATATCACGCGGGAAGACGGGAAGATATGCCCATGGCAATCCTGGAAGATCCGCTCAAGAAGGTATTGGGTGACCGAACTGCCGAGGCGCTATCTAAGACTTTTGGGATGAAAAGTGTTGAGGATTTATTACGGCATTACCCACGGCGTTATGTGACTCGAGGAGAGCTTTCAGATATCTCGCAATTAATTGAGGGCGATGAAGTCACAATATTGGCAGAGGTTTCTGCGGTGAAGGTGCGTCGGGCAAATGGCCGAACGATTCTTGATGTTTTAGTAACCGATGGCTCGGCCAAGATGTCTCTAACCTTCTTTAATCAAGCCTGGCGAGAGAAGGAACTACGTGCCGGCGTCAAAGGAATGTTCGCTGGCAAAGTGGGTTCCTTCAAAGGAACAAGGCAGCTCTCGCATCCTGATTATCAACTAATTCCTGATGGGGATGATGTCGATAACGCTGTTGATGAATTTGCCGGGAAGTATTTACCGGTTTATCCAGCTGGTGGAAAGTTTCCTTCTTGGAAAATCGAACAAAGTGTTGGAATTGTTCTTGATTCATTGGATGAGATTGAAGATTATTTACCGCGCGAGATTGCAGATGAATTTGGCTACCCAACGTTGCGTGAGGCTTTTCTTGCCATTCACAAACCAAAGAGCCCAGAAGAAGCAGATTTAGCCAGAGAAAGATTAACTTTTGACGAAGCAATGCTTTTGCAATTATTACTTGCCCAACGCAGGTCAGAGTTACGTTCACTTGCGGCAACACCAAGGAAAATCTCCACCGATGGCTTAGTCAGTATATTTGAGGGCAAACTACCTTTTAAATACACCGAAGGTCAGATTGAGATTAATCGTGAAATTGAAAATGATATGCAACAACCTCACCCAATGCATCGCTTACTTCAGGGTGAAGTTGGATCAGGTAAGACAGTAATTGCACTTCGCGCGATGCTCTCAGTTATTGAATCGGGGGGACAAGCTGCGCTTTTGGCTCCGACTGAAGTGTTGGCCCAGCAACACTTTAAAACTATTTCAAAATTGCTTGGCGATTTAGCAATGGCAGGAACACTGGAAGGAAGCGGAGAAGGAACGCAGGTTGCCCTTCTAACAGGATCACTGACAAACGCAGCCAAGAAAGAGGCTCTTTCTCGAATTTCAAACGGTGAGGCTGGAATTGTTATTGGCACACATGCATTACTCAGTGAAGGTGTGGAGTTCGCTGATTTAGCGCTAGTAGTAGTTGATGAGCAACATCGATTCGGTGTTGAACAAAGAGACGCCCTGCGCATGAAAGCAAAACTGCCACCACATCTTTTGGTAATGACAGCAACGCCTATTCCACGAACTGTGGCAATGACAATATTCGGTGATTTAGATGTCTCCACACTTCGTCAGCTTCCTTCTGGGCGTTCTGCGATAAAAACCCATTTAATTCCAGTCTTAGAAAAACCACATTACTTAGATCGGGCTTGGCAGCGAATTACCGAAGAGGTTGCAAAGGGTCACCAGGCATATATCGTCGCCCCACGGATTACTGCGCCAGAAGTCGATGAAACGAAAGCCAAGATTACCCAAGCCGATATTGATATGGCCCGACTTATGGGCGATGAAATTTCTAGTGAAGAATTAAATGGTGAGGGAATGGTAAGCGTTGAAGAATTGGCGCCAAAGCTAGCCACTGGTGCACTTAAGGGACTAAAGCTTGCGCCACTTCATGGAAAGCAAAGTTCAGAACTAAAGGAAGCCACTATGAGCGCCTTTGCTTTAAAAGAGATCGATGTCTTGGTTTCCACAACTGTTATTGAAGTTGGTGTTGATGTGCCAAACGCTTCGATGATGGTAATTATGGATTCTGATCGCTTTGGCGTCTCCCAGCTCCATCAATTGCGTGGCCGAGTAGGTAGAGGATCAGTTCCAGGTTTATGTCTATTGGTTAGTTCTGCTCCTGAAGCTTCACCAGCAATGGAGCGATTAAATGCAGTGGCTGGCACATTAGATGGTTTTGAGTTATCAAGAATTGACTTAGATCAGCGCCGCGAAGGCGATGTTCTGGGTAGGGCGCAATCAGGAACCAAATCACATTTGCGCTTACTTCGAGTATTGCGAGATGAAGATCTAATTGAGAAGGCGCGAGGTGTTGCACTTCGTATAATTGCTGATGATCCAAAGCTGGTTGGTTATCCAACCTTGGCTCATGAAGTATCTTTATTGAAGCAAGAGGAAAGTTCAGATTTCTTGGATAAGGGTTGATGATGAGAATTATTGCTGGCGCAAGTAAAGGTAAAACCTTGTTTTCACCAACTGAAAAAACTCGCCCAACTTCAGATAGAGCTAGGGAAGGTCTCTTCTCTTCGCTGGAATCAGAATTTGGCTCAATTAGTGAACTAAATTTTCTAGATCTTTATTCCGGCTCTGGGGCGGTAGGGGTTGAAGCACTATCCCGTGGGGCAGCAAATGTTTATTCAGTTGAGCAACACGAAGCAACTGCCGGGATAGCAAAAAAGAACTTTGAATTAGTGAAGAGCCCTTCAGGGAAATATTCAGTACTCTCGAATTTAGCGGAGCGATTTGTTACTTCCCCCCATTCACTTTCCTTTGACATTATTTTCATGGATCCACCATATGAAGTTTCAAATGAAGTAATTGAACAGTTGCTAGTTGATATTTCAAAGAATAATTTGCTCAAAAGAAACGGAATTGTTGCAATTGAGCGAGAAACAAAAAAGAAGCCATTTAACTGGCCAGAGCCCTTCATTGGGGAGAAGATCCGCTCATATGG
>CAIJOE010000037.1 GCA_903822245.1 uncultured Actinomycetes bacterium | reverse complement strand
TTATAAATGCTGGTGATGGCACCCACGAACACCCTACGCAAGCTCTTCTAGATGCCTACACGATCCGAAGTAAGTTTCCAGAATTGAAGTCTGATTTTGCTGGACTTAAAGTGGCAATCATTGGCGATATCTTGCACTCTCGTGTGGCTAGGAGCAATGTCTTGTTGTTAAAGAAGCTCGGAGCAGAGGTTACGCTGGTTTCTATACCGACATTATTGCCAGTTGGTGTTGAGGCTTGGGGAGTGAAAGTTAGCTATGACTTTGATCTAACTATTGCAGACTCTGATGTAGTTATGATGCTTCGGATTCAATCTGAACGAATGAACGAATCTTATTTTCCAACTGCAAGAGAATATTCCAGGGGTTTTGGACTAGATCAAAGCAGATTAGCCAGCCTAAAAACTAATGCAATCGTTATGCATCCCGGCCCAATGAATCGAGGGTTAGAAATTTCTGCGGAAAGTGCCGATTCTCATCAATCAGTTGTTCTAGCGCAAGTAGCAAATGGAGTACTAGTTCGAATGGCCGTTCTCTATCAATTACTTGGGAGCAATTAATGAGTATCGTATTGAAGAATTCAAAACTAGTTGATGGTTCCAATGTTGATATCAAGTTTGGCGAGGGCTTAATTCAAGAGATCGGTTCAGATCTATCCGGTGATGAGGTTTTTGACCTTAAAGGTAATTTAGTTATCCCAGGTTTGGTTGATCTTCATACTCATCTTCGTGAACCAGGTCGTGAAGATTCTGAGACCGTTGCTACAGGATCACTTGCCGCCGTTCGTGGTGGCTATACGGCAATCTCACCGATGGCTAATACAACTCCGGTAGCTGATACCGCAGGTGTTGTTGAGCAGGTATTTATGTTGGGTAAAGAAGCGGGATTGTGCGATGTGTTTCCAATCGGCGCAGTGACACAAGGACTTGAGGGCTTGAAGTTGGCAGAGCTGGGAGCAATGAATTCCTCCAGAGCAAACGTAAGGATTTTCTCGGACGATGGAAAGTGTGTCTTCGATCCACTTCTTATGCGCCGGGCTCTTGAATACGTGAAAAGCTTTGATGGGATTATTGCTCAGCACGCACAGGAGCCTCGGTTAACTGCTGGGTCGCAGATGAATGAGGGCATTATTTCTTCACAACTTGGCCTAACAGGTTGGCCGGCTGTAGCGGAGGAAGCGATAATTGCCAGAGACATACTCCTTGCCGAGCACGTCGATAGTAGATTGCACGTCTGCCATTTAACTACCGCAGGTGGCGTTGAACTTGTTCGGGCCGCTAAAGCTAGAGGAGTGAAAGTAACTGCAGAAGTGACACCACATCACCTGTTGTTGACCGATGATTTAGTCGTTGGCTATAACCCGGTATACAAAGTAAATCCACCGCTTAGAACGCAGAAAGACATGCTTGCTCTACGTGCTGGTTTAGCTGATGGAACCATTGATATCGTCGCCACTGATCATGCACCTCACCCGAGTGAAGATAAGGATTGCGAATGGCAGGCCGCAGCCTTTGGAATGTTGGGACTTGAGACTGCTCTTTCGGTCGTGGTTGCATCGATGATTGAAACTAATTTGATGAGTTGGGCTGATTTGGTCGATCGCATGTCTTTGGCCCCTGCTCGCATTGCCGGGTACGCAAATCAGGGGATAGGAATCAAAGTTGGCCAGGTGGCCAATTTAGTGGTGATCGACGCCTCAGCTAAATGGACAGTTGATCGTAATAGGATGGCTTCAAAGAGTAAGAACACCCCGTTTCATGACATGAAACTCCCCGCTCGTGTCTTGAAAACGTATTTCCAAGGAAAATTAGTTCATGAAATGGCAACAGACGGGAGCGCCAATTGAGTAAGGCCTACCTTGTTCTGGATGATGGTGCGATTTTCGAAGGTGAAAGCTGGGCCAGCATTGGTGAAACATATGGTGAAGCAGTATTTCAAACTGGAATGACGGGTTATCAGGAAACGCTTACCGATCCGTCATATCACAAACAGGTCGTAATAATGACAGCCCCTCATATCGGTAATACCGGCATGAACACACCCGATGAGGAGTCTAAGCAAATTTGGGTTAGCGGCTTTGTTGTTAGAAATCCTTCTCCTATTTCCAGTAATTGGCGAAGTGAGCGAACGTTAGAAGATGATTTAATCGAACAAGGGATTGTGGGAATAAGAGGGGTTGACACCCGGGCGATTACTCGACATTTACGAGATCGTGGCGCAATGCGCGTTGGGATATTTTCACAAACGGATTTATCACGTGAAGAGATGGTTATCAAAGTCCGTAAAAGTCCGCAAATGAGCGGAGCTTTTCTAGCTGATGATGTTTCCACTGACAAGACATATCTAATAAAGGCTATTGGCGAGAAGAAATTTACTGTGGTTGCCGTTGATCTGGGTATTAAGGGAGCAACGCCAAGAATGATGGCTGAGCGTGGCATCGATGTCTATGTAGTGCCATCGACTTCAACTCTTGAAGAGATTAAGGCTTTGAATCCAGATGGGATTTTTCTTTCTAATGGTCCTGGTGATCCAGCAACGATGACTGGGGTAATTGCTTTGGTCAGGGAGATTTTGCAAGAGGCAATTCCTCTATTTGGAATCTGCTTTGGACACCAAATAATTGGCAGAGCCTTGGGATTTGAGACTTATAAATTGCCTTTTGGTCACCGAGGGATAAATCAACCTGTTAAAAATGTGAAAAGTGGGCGAGTGGAGATTACGGCCCACAATCATGGCTTTGCAGTAGATGCGCCCAAGGAGGGAAATTTCCACACTGTTTATGGCGCAGGCCACGTGAGTCATATTTGTCTAAATGATGATGTTGTTGAAGGTTTAGAGCTTTTAGAAAAACCAGTTTTTAGTGTGCAATACCACCCTGAGGCAGCAGCGGGTCCGCATGATGCGGCATACCTCTTTGATCATTTCACTTCTCTGATGTCGGGAGTTCGTGCTTAATGCCTAGAAATCCTGAGATTAAAAGTGTTCTAGTGATTGGTAGCGGTCCAATTGTTATTGGACAAGCTTGTGAGTTTGATTATTCTGGAACACAAGCTTGTCGTGTTTTACGAAGTGAAGGAATTCGAGTCATTCTCATTAACTCCAATCCAGCCACAATCATGACTGATCCTGAGTTTGCCGATGCAACCTATATTGAACCGATAACCCCAGAGATAATCGAAAAAATTATTATCAAGGAAAAACCAACAGCTATTCTTGCCACGTTAGGCGGACAGACTGCGTTGAATGCTGCAATTGCCTTGTTCGAGCGCGGGATTCTTGAAAAGTACGACGTTAAATTAATTGGAGCCGATATTCCAGCGATCAAGAGAGGTGAGGATCGCGAAACTTTCAAGGAAATAGTTGAAAAGGTCGGGGGAGAATCAGCAAAGTCATCAATTTGCCATTCGATGGACGATTGTTTAGCCGCTGCCGCGATCTTGAACTATCCAGTGGTTGTCAGACCCTCTTTCACTATGGGTGGGTTGGGCTCTGGAATTGCTTATAACCAGGGCGAACTAGAACTAATTGCTGGCGCGGGCTTGCGCCATAGTCCAACGACTGAGGTTCTTTTAGAAGAATCTATTATCGGCTGGAAAGAATTCGAATTGGAGGTTATGCGAGACCATGAAGACAATGTTGTAATTGTTTGCAGCATCGAGAATATAGATCCTATGGGTGTTCATACTGGTGATTCAATTACCGTTGCTCCAGCGCTAACGCTCACCGACGTTGAATATCAAAGATTGCGTGACTTAAGCATCCAGATTATTCGCGAAGTGGGTGTGGCAACTGGAGGCTGCAATATCCAATTTGCAGTAAATCCAGCAGATGGTCGGATAATTGTTATCGAGATGAATCCCAGAGTCTCCAGATCCTCCGCACTTGCCTCAAAAGCGACTGGTTTTCCGATTGCAAAAATCGCCACTAAGTTAGCTATCGGGTACACACTTGATGAAATTCAAAACGATATAACAAAATCAACTCCAGCTTCTTTTGAACCAACTCTTGATTACATAGTAGTTAAAGTACCTAGATTCGCATTTGAGAAGTTTCCAGAAGCAGATAATCGCTTAACCACGACCATGAAAAGTGTTGGAGAGGCAATGGCGATTGGCCGTTCTTTCCCAGAGGCACTTCAAAAAGCCCTGCGCTCTGTGGAAAAGAAGGGCACAAGCTTTACATGGGTTAATAGCAGTGAAAGTAAGGAATCTTTACTAAGTGCTATGGCTATCCCAACCGAGCATCGCTTACAGCAGATTCAGCGCGCTCTCTATCTTGGGGCTAGTGTTGAAAATGTTTTTGCCGCAACAAAGGTAGATCCTTGGTTCTTGGCCCAGATAGCAGAAATCAACTCCGTAGCTAGCGAGATCAAAAATAGCGCCTCATTAGATCAAGACTTACTAATTAAGGCCAAGCGTTATGGATTTAGCGATGCGCAGATTTCAGAGATCACAGGTCAGAGCGCGGGTGAGATTGCGGTTTATCGCCATAGATTAGGAATTCGACCTGTCTATAAAACAGTTGACACGTGCGCCGCTGAATTTGAAGCTCACACTCCTTACCACTATTCGTCTTACGATTTAGAAACAGAGGTTATTGCCCGCACTAAACCGGCGATAATTATTTTGGGAAGCGGCCCAAATCGAATTGGTCAAGGTGTGGAATTTGACTACTCATGTGTCCATGCAGCTTTCGCTCTCAAAGATGCTGGGTTTGAAACAATTATGATCAACTGCAATCCAGAGACCGTATCGACAGATTACGACACTTCCGATCGTTTATATTTTGAACCGCTCACCTTAGAAGATGTTCTTGAAGTTATTCACGCTGAAACTCTCGCTGGTCCAGTTGTTGGTGTAATTGCTCAACTTGGTGGTCAAACTCCACTAGGTCTAGCAAGGGGTTTGCAGGAAGCTGGTATCACTATTTTGGGTACCTCACCTGATGCAATAGATATTGCAGAAGATCGCGGACAGTTTGGAGAATTGCTCCGCGTTAATAATCTCACAGCGCCAACTTTTGGTATGGCCAATACTTTTGATGAAGCTATTGAAATTGCTCATCGTATTACTTACCCAGTTTTAGTGCGTCCTTCCTTTGTTTTGGGTGGTCGAGGTATGGAAATTGTTTATGATGACGAATCCCTTGGGGAATTCATTAAGAAGGCAACAGAAATTACTCCAAATCATCCAGTCTTGATCGATAAGTTTTTAGATGATGCCATTGAAATAGATGTAGATGCCTTGTATGACGGGGAAGAACTATTTCTTGCCGGGGGTATGGAGCATATTGAAGAGGCCGGAGTTCACTCTGGTGACTCTGCCTGCGTTCTACCTTCCTATTCAATTAGCTCTGAACTCAAAAATGAAATAAGAGAGGCAACTCATAAGTTAGCCAAAGGAATTGGAGTTTTGGGGCTGCTCAATATCCAATTCGCTATTGCTGTAGATACCGATGGGATTCAAAAGCTGTTTGTTTTAGAGGCCAATCCAAGAGCCTCTAGAACTGTGCCATTTGTAAGTAAGGCAACAGGTAATGCATTAGCTAAGTGTGCGGCATTGATTTCTAGTGGAAGATCAATTGGTCAACTGCGCTCAGATGGATTGCTTCCAAAATCCGGTGATGGGATTGCCAAAGGTATTTCAGTTAAGGAAGCGGTTCTTCCGTGGAATCGTTTTCGTAGAATTGATGGAACCGGTGTGGACTCGGTACTTGGTCCAGAAATGAGGTCTACTGGTGAAGTAATGGGTATTGCCAAAACTTTTGGCGAGGCTTATTCAAAGAGTCAAACCGCTTCATTTGGCGCACTTCCAAAATCAGGTTCTATATTTCTTTCACTATCTGAGCGACATAAGCCAAGTGCGGTAGATCCTGCTAAAACTCTTATCGGTCTGGGCTTTGATCTATACACAACCCAAGGTACTTACGACTACTTGGCTGCAAATGGAATTCAAACAAAATTGGTGCGAAAGCATTCGGAGGGCAGGGGAATTCAAGGCGAGCCAACAGCGGTTGATTTAATTAATAATGGAACAGTTGGTTTGGTCATAAATACACCACTTGGACGAGGAACAAGGCAAGATGGCTGGATGATCAGGACCGCTTCGATCCAAAGGTCGGTTCCATGCATCACAACGATTGCTGGGTTTAAGGCAGCTGTTGCCGGCATATCGCAATTGCAGGGAAAGAGCTTTGATATTAACTCCATTCAAGAATGGCTTGCTGTAAATGAATAAACACGCTTCGCAAGCTTTGACAGAGGTAGTCAGCAACAAAAAAGTAGGCGCATATCACCATATGGTTTTTTCCGTTGGGCAAATGGCTGCGCATTCAAAGCCAGGAAATTTCGTAGCAATTTCCGTAGGTGGCCCTGGAACCTCAATGATCCTGCGCAGAGCATTTGCAATATATCGCGCTAGCGATCGTGAAAATGGCGTCGGCTATATTGAGTTGGTAGTTGCACCACACGGGCAAGGAAGTACTTGGTTAACCTCAAGGCAGTCTGGTGATCTGGTCGATTTAGTTGGACCACTTGGCACCGCGTTCGGCATTCCTACCGAACCAGTGCGCGCCCTTCTAGTTGGTGGCGGGTATGGAAGTGCACCACTTTTTGGTTTGTCCGAAATTTTAAAGGGTCGTGGATGTCGCGTTGATATGGTTTTAGGCGCCTCATCTGCGATGAAAATTTATGCCCCTCTGGAAGGTAAACGTTCGGTAAATAGCTTAACAATCACAACCGACGATGGTTCTGCCGGAATACCAGGAAAAGTAAGTGATGTGCTTGCCGAGCTAATTGAAAATAACCAAATTGACATTATTTATTCGTGTGGCCCAATGGGGATGTTGGAAGCAATCACCAAGATTGCAGTCGAAAAGGATGTATTGCATCAATGCGCTATTGAGGAAGCCATGGCATGTGGCGTCGGAATTTGCATGACATGTGTCCTGCCGATTCGAGGAGAAGATGGCGTTGTTCGTATGTTGCGTTCCTGCATCGATGGACCCGTGGTCGACGGTGAGAAGGTTATTTGGGATAGTAAAAGAGAGATTCCAGAAGGCACGTGGGGCTCATAATGAGTTTTGATTACACGACATCCCTTGGCGCTGCTAAATTCGAGAATCCAATATTTACAGCCAGTGGCTGTGCTAGTTCGGGTAAGGAATTGAGTCAATTTTTTGATCTTCGGGAATTGGGCGCACTTGTTACCAAATCAATCATGATTAAGCCTCGTTCTGGACGGGCAACACCAAGAATGGCCGAGACTGCCAGTGGAATGCTTAATTCCATTGGTTTACAAGGTCCTGGGATAGATATTTTCTTGGAAAAAGATATTCCTTGGCTACAAGAACAAGGCGTGTCGACCGTAGTGAGTATTGCAGGGGAGAGTGTTGATGATTATGGAATTCTCGCAAGAAAAATGCGATCGGTGACCGGAGTTAAAGCCCTTGAAGTAAATATTTCCTGCCCAAACGTTGAAAATCGGGGAATGGTGTTTGCTTGTAATCCAGTAACGGCAAGAGCTGCCATTGAAGCTGTTCGCCGCAATATTGGGGGAGAACTTCCTATAATTGCAAAGCTTTCGCCAGATGTAACTAACATAGTTGAAATAGCCGAAGAGGTTGTAGCGGCCGGGGCTGATGCTTTGGCGCTAATAAATACTGTACTTGGAATGGTCATTGACACAAATACAATGCGCCCAAAACTAGCTGGAAAAACTGGAGGACTATCCGGACCGGCGATCAGGCCCGTCGCGGTTCGAGCGATTTATCAAGTGCATGCTGCTTTGCCTCATGTAAGTATTTTGGGCATGGGCGGTGTCACAAATGGACGAGAAGCACTTGAATTAATCTTGGCAGGGGCAAGCGCAGTATCAATTGGAACTGCTAATTTTGGGAATCCCACGGCGACAATGTTGGTGAAGAGTGAATTGCAGGAGTTACTAATTGCAAAAGGCTTTAACTCATTACAAGAAGCTGTTGGATATGCGCACAGAGCGGAGAGTCAATGAAGTCTCCAATTATTTTGGCCCTTGATACGAAAGACTTGGCGACTGCAAAAAGTTGGATTGAAGCGACAAAAGAGAGTATTGGTGTTTATAAGGTCGGCCTAGAGTTCTTCCTCAAATTTGGTTCAGAAGGATTGGCATCGCTTAAAAACGATTTTCAAATCGAAGTATTCCTAGATCTAAAACTCCACGATATTCCTAACACGGTTGGTGGCGCTGCAAAATCAGTTTCAGCGCTCAATCCAAAGTTCTTAACTGTTCATGCCTCTGGTGGTAGTGAGATGGTTAGCGCCGCCGTCCTAGCAGCCCCACATATCTCGATAACGGCTGTAACAATCCTCACTTCACTATCGGACGAAGATCTATTTAAGATCGGGTTTGCAAATAATGCTCGTGAATCCGCAGTGTCACTGGCAAAACTTGCGGTGGCCGCGGGGGCTAGATCGATAGTTTGCTCACCTTTTGAGGTTTCAGATATCCGCGCTGCGGTTCCAATGGAAATTGATTTGATCACTCCGGGCGTTAGGCCAGTTGGGGTAGATGCGGGAGATCAAAAGCGTGTCATGACACCAGATCAAGCTCTTGCGGCGGGCGCTAACTACCTAGTCATCGGTAGACCTATAACAGATCTGGCTAAGGTCTCACTTGAGGCAATGAGTGCAGGCGCTGCCAAGATCCTCTCTTCGATACAGTAATTCGAATGATTCGAAAGTTACCGCCAGAGCAAAGTGAGCAGGCTCGGTTGGCTGCCGGCGCAAAAGCGGTTTCAAATCGTCGTGAGCGCGCTGCTCTAAAGCAGGCAATTACCAATGGTGAAAAATCCATTTTTGATGCAATAAATGATCCAAGAGATTCGATTCGCAAAATGCGGGTAAAGGAACTCCTGGATTCCACAGTCGGTGTTGGAAGTCGGCGCGCATTTATCATAATGTCTAAAATTGGAATCTCACCAACCCGTAGAATAGGTGGCCTAGGCCCCCATCAAATCAAACATTTAAGGAATGAGCTGATTTTGAACAAAACTGCCTTTACCCCAGGTGAGTTGATCGTCATGTCTGGCCCAGGTGGAGTTGGAAAAAGTACGATCACAAAGCATTTGCGAGGGCATCCGTTTCCTGGTCAAGGGCGGACATCGTTGTACTCTTGCCGGAAGAGGTTTAACTTCCGCTGCTGGCTGACCCAACCTGTTTCTGGCAATCTTCTTGAAGCAAGAGCTCATCGAGCAGGATCGGGCAGTTTCAGCTCCGGTCGGCCCCACACCACGGCTCGTACCGGGATCACAGTTCCTATCAGTTTTTGATTGAGAAGTTTGGAACAGGTATGGGTGGAGTACCCGTTTCAGCAATCCCCCTCCGAATCTGGGTCGGTGACAGCCCCGTTGATTGCTTGATGGAGTGTGAAAAGTGGTATTCATCCCGAAACGCCAGGTTGGCAGCGATCTGACCTACGGGCAGTTGGGTCTGCAACAGCAGATATCGGGCGGCTTCCACCTTGAGACTTCTATAATACCGGATGGGAGACATCCCCACTGCTTGGCGAAAAATTCTGCAGAAATACGAAGAATCGATACCCAGACGGCGGGCAAGGATGCTCAGATCCAGAGTTCCATGGAGGCTCGATTGCATCAATTCGAGGGCTTCGTTGACATACGTCTGGCCCACCGTCGGTAAAGGGGTTCGTCCTCCTGCCAAATCGTAAAGCAGTCCGTAGAGGCGGTGTTCGGCAGAACGCTGGAAAAAGGTATTGGAGGAGGACGCCCTCTGGCGGATTTCCTCGAAGACCAATTGGAAGCCATTGCCAATGTTGACCACGTCAGAAGAGGCAAAGAGCTTGTCTACCAGTTCGTTCCACTCACGGTCGTCTGAACCGTTCTGAAAACGGACAAAGAAGAAGACGGTCGGCAAGTCCC
>CAIJOE010000036.1 GCA_903822245.1 uncultured Actinomycetes bacterium | reverse complement strand
CAATTCCGTGCCAATAACCTTCTGCTAAATGTTCAACCACAAATGGAGTTAACCCCAGGATACAAACTTGATGAAATCGCATCAGGTGCGCTCGGCCTGTGGCGAGCCCCTCATAGTGTTTATGCTTATCCATTCTCAACTTCACCATTTGCGATTTTCTACAATGCTGACTTAATCAAAGCAGCTGGAGCAGATGACCCAGAAGCGCTACGCGCTAAAGGTGAATGGACTTGGGCTAATGCTGCAAAAGTCGCAAAGGCTGTAACTGATTACCAAAAGGGAAACTACGGTCTTAACTTCCCAACCTTCAATTACACGACCTGGAATGGTCTAGCTACTATCTGGCGCGGATTCGGTGCTGAAGCGTGGAACAAGACTGGTACAACCTGTACCTTCAACTCAAAGCAGATGAATAATGCAATGACGTTCTTCCACGACATGATTTATAAAGATAAATCATTCCCAGCCCCAGGCGCCTCATCTGACTTCTTTGCTGGAAATGTTGGTATGTCGCTTATTCAATTAAGCCGTGCCGCATCCTTGCCAACTATGAAGTGGAAGTGGGGCGTGGTACCTCTACCTAAAGGTCCAGTTGCTGATGCACAAGTTATCGGTCAGGCAGGAATGGCTGTTCTTACAAAGAGCAAGAACCGTAAAGCCGCCACCGATTTCTTGATCTTTGCAACTAACCCAGAAAATGCTGCCAAGTACGTAGCATATTTCCCACAGTCACGTGCACCTCTAATGGATCCAAAGGTAATCGCAAAGGCATCAATTCTTAATGAAGCCCAAGCAAAGCTAATCGTTGCTGATGGAATCACTAAAGGTCAGATCTTGACCTCACATCCTAAGATCAGTTCAATTGAGCTCACCGTTAAGTCGACACTTGATGATCTATGGAAAGCAGATGCAAACGTTTCCCAAACCCTAAATAACGTTTGCACAAAGATCCAGCCGCTGCTGAAATAAAAGAAAACTAAAGGCAAAAGACTGTGGTAGCGGATTCGTTACCACAGTCTTTTGCTCAGTTAATAATCCTGACCTTTATATTTTTGTGGGGGAATCTTGAAAAAGAATAAGTCGCACGAGTTGCGGCACTGGCGCACCGGATTATTGATGGCGGCACCGGTTTTACTCGGATTCTGCTTCTTTGTGCTCTACCCAGTATTAAGTGTAATTAGAGATAGTTTTACCTCTTATAACCCGCTAACGGGCGATGCTGCATTTATCGGTGCTGATAATTACACAAGGTTAATTCAAGATCAGACAGCAATCGAAGTTGCCAAGAACACCCTTATTTTTGCCTGCATACTTGTCCCAGTAAATATGGTTTTGGCACTTTTTCTCGCAATTCTTTTGAACTTACATTTCAAGGGCAGAACTACCTTCAGAGCAATATTTTTCTCTCCAGTCATTGTCTCTACGGTTGCTTGGACAATCGTCTGGAAGTACATTCTTCAAGCTGACGGCCCATTAAATTATTTTTTAGGCCTAGCAGGTGTCGATGGTGCCAATTGGCTACGCGATAACCCTTGGCCAATGATTTCGGTCGTTTTAGTGCAAGTTTTTAAGAATCTAGGAATGAATTTGATTTTCTTTCTCGCAGCCCTCCAAGGCGTGCCCGAAGAGATGTACGAGTCATCAGAGATTGATGGCGCAAATCGCTGGCAACAATTTAAGAAGATAACGCTGCCCTTCATTAGCCCGACCATACTATTGGTCGCAATCCTTACTATTGCGGGTGCTTTTCAAGTATTTGCGCAGGTTTTGCTGTTAACCGGTGGTGGACCTGGTTTATCTACAACAGTCCTTTCTTACTACATCTTTATAAATGCGTTCCAGATATTTGATCTCGGGTATGCCAGCGCTTTAGCGGTTTGTTTATTTATATTCGTCATGGGTCTAACAGTTGCGCAATGGCAGATTAGAACTCGGTGGGTTTTCCGTGAAGTCTAAAACCAATCAGCGATACACGCGCCGTAATTCGAAATTAACGGGTTGGCGACTTTTTGGTATCTACCTACTTCTGCAAGTTATTGCGATCCCATTTTTATTTCCGACTTGGTGGATGTTCACCGCCTCTTTAAAACCAATTGAAAAAGTATTTAAAT
>CAIJOE010000035.1 GCA_903822245.1 uncultured Actinomycetes bacterium | reverse complement strand
GCCAGGTGATCATGGCGGCAATCTGGATATGGCTTGGAACTACGCCTTCAATAAAGTCAATGTGATGAAAGCCAAAGAGCCCGATAATGCCATTGATGATTCCGAAGTCACGACCGAAAAGCTGCTGGAAGACAATGGTGATGGCAATTACCGAAGTGATATTTGGAACTAGAAATATCGTGCGCCAAAAGGATGCACCACGTAGCCGCTTGCTGCGCAAGATCGCGGCCAGGCTAATTGCCATAACCATCTGTGGGAAAGTTGAAAGTGCCCAAATACTAAAGGTGTTGCGAATCGCTAACCAGAAATCGGAATCGCCCCAAAGGGTTACAAAGTTCTGAAAACCATTAAAGGTTGACCCGCCAAGTGGATCCCATTTGTAAAAAGAAATATAGATTGAATATAAAACTGGAGCCATGCCGAAGATAAGGAAGATCACAAAGAAGGGCGCGATCATCGGAATTCCAAAACGATGATCTAGCGCAGCAACGCCCTCGATGGGTTTCTTTGCTTTACCTGCCTTATTTGGGTCAACAGATTTCCAAGGCGAGAGAGGCGCCTTGCGACGCCTCTCTCGTTCCTTAATTTGGCTCATTAAATAGTTACCTAGTTATTGATAACTTTTTTGATATCGGTCAAAACCTGTGCCCAGGATTTTACAGCTGTCATCTTTTTGGAAGCTACTCGACCAAGACCGGCACCGATTGCCTGATCAATCGCGCGTTGCAACTTACCTACGAAGATTGGCTTAACTTTCAAAACGCCTTCTGAATAAATCTTTCCGACCGGGGCGTTATTGAAGAAGGGATCCTTGTAATCAAGAAGGGCTGGATCCTTATATAGAACAGAGGCTGCAGGGAATAGACCGTAAGTCTTAAAGACCTTTAGCTCTTGCTCTGGTGCTAGATACCAACTAATGAAGTCATAGGCTTCTTGAGCATGTTGAGCGTAGGAAGGAACTGTTAACTGAGTTCCGCCTTGATTTCCGCCGCCGCCAGGAAGATCTGCAATATCCCACTTACCGGTGGTGTCAGGGGCTTGCTGCTTGATGTAATCCATCATCCAGGCTGGAGCCAGAATCGTTGCGAAAGTTCCCTTATTCATGCCGATATTCCAGTCAGATGTGTACTGTCCGATGCGAGTGCCAATTCCAGCTTCGGTAGCCTTGATGGTGGTATCCCAAGCCTTTTTAACTTGTGGATTTGTATCGTAGATAAGTTTTCCTGAATCTGTACCATCGTTCTTGTAATACTTCTCAGTTCCTTGATTCATAAGCGCGGCATAAATTGTTCCAGCATTATCTAAGAAACCTTTGCCAGCCTTCTTATCGGCTGCGCTTAACTTCGAGGTGTACTTGATACCGGTCTCAATAAATTTATCCCAAGTTGGCCAAAGTTTTCCGACGGCTCCGCGTTCAGTTGGCAGGCCGGCTTTCTTAAATAGGTCAGAACGGTAGGCAACTTCTAGTCCGCCCACATCAGTTGGGAATCCCATGACGCTATCGTCATAGCCAACTCCTTGTTCCCAGCGCCATGGCAAATAATTTTTCTGGAAATCAAGTGCGGTCTTTCCAGCCGGAATTCCAGCTGCCACATTTGCATCCGATGTCTTCATCTTACGAAGGTCGGTAAAGCACTTTGGATATGAGCGCCAGTATCCGGAATATTGCACTTCTACAGCCACAATATCTGGGCCAGTTTTAGAGGTACATGCGGTAACCATGTTGGTTCCATTTAGTGGGTCAAGGTCAGATTTCTTAATCTGCAAGGTAATCTCTGGGTGGAGATTCTTATATTCCTGTACCAGTTGACGTTGGATAACATCGCCGAAGGTCCAGATGGTAATTGTTACTGGATCTGCAGCTCGAGCAGGTGTTCCGAGAACGCCAGCTGCCAAGATCGCTACTGTTGAAAGAGCGACCGAGCCTCTAAATAGGGTTTTCTTACGCATATCCGACTCCTTGGTATTTAACTGCGCCATTAAAAAGTTACCGTTTCGTAGTACCAATTTGCCTATCCAAGAGGTAGGCTCTCATGCACTATGAAAGCGGTTTCACACTACTGTATCTAAGTGCGTAATTGCTAGTAGCGCAACACCATTTACCAGGTATTGCCATTTGTTATCAAAGCGTGACCGACTGAGCCAGGAAGCAGGAAGAGCAACTTGAATAAGAAGAGGAATCCCCGATTGCCGATCTCGGCGATATTGGCTACTTCGATTCTGACTGCCTCACTTTTGGTTCCCGGAATTCCAGCAGAAGCCACCGCCCCGAAAGTGCTCAAACTTCTCTGGTCAGATGAGTTCAATGGCAAGAAAGGTGCACTGCCTTCTTCTAAGAATTGGGATTATGACATTGGAAATGGCTATGGCTGGGGAAATGCCGAGCTTGAGTACTACACAAATAAAGCTGCCAATATCTCAACTGATGGCAGTGGCAAATTAG
>CAIJOE010000034.1 GCA_903822245.1 uncultured Actinomycetes bacterium | reverse complement strand
TGAGGTTGTTGCTGTTGGCGCCGCACTACAAGCCGGAGTTTTAAAGGGTGAAGTTAAGGCAACTAATGGCGATAACGTTCTTGGTGGCGATGACTGGGATCAAGCTCTTGTTGATTACCTAGTAAAGACATTCGCAGCAAAGAATGGGATTGATTTAACAAAAGACAAGATGGCGATGCAACGCGTTCGCGAAGCTGCCGAAAAGGCAAAGATCGAACTTTCATCATCACAACAAACTTCAATCAACCTTCCTTACATCACAGTTGACACTGAGAAGAATCCACTATTCCTTGACGAAACTGTCACTCGCGCACAGTTCCAAGGTTTAACTGCCGATCTACTAGAGCGATGCAAGAAGCCATTCCAAGCTGTACTTAAAGATGCTGGAATTCCAATTGCTGATATTGATCACGTTGTTCTAGTCGGTGGCTCAACTCGTATGCCAGCTGTTGTTGATTTGGTCCGCGATCTAACTGGTGGCAAGGAACCTAACAAGGGTGTGAACCCAGATGAGGTTGTTGCTGTTGGCGCCGCACTACAAGCCGGAGTTTTAAAGGGTGAAGTTAAGGATGTTCTACTTCTAGATGTAACACCACTCTCACTTGGTATTGAAACTAAAGGTGGCGTTATGACTAAGTTGATCGAGCGAAATACAACTATCCCAACCAAGCGTTCTGAAATCTTCACAACCGCTGATGACAATCAGCCAGCTGTGCAGATCCAAGCCTTCCAAGGTGAGCGTGAAATGGCTGCTTATAACAAGCGCCTAGGCATGTTCGAACTGACTGGAATCGCACCAGCACCTCGTGGAATTCCACAAATTGAAGTTACCTTCGATATCGATGCAAACGGCATTGTTCACGTATCAGCCAAGGATCTTGGTACTGGTAAAGAACAATCAATGACCATCACAGGAGGATCAGCTCTTTCAAAGGAAGAGATTGATCGAATGATGAAGGATGCCGAAGCGCATGCTGATGAAGATAAGCAACGTCGCGAAGAAGCCGAAGTGCGTAACACCGGTGATTCACTTGTTTATCAAACAGAAAAGTTCTTGAAAGAAAATGAAGAGAAGTTCAAGGAAGGCGAAAACGCTGAAAAGCGCGCTGAAGTAGAAACTGCAACTGCAGATCTAAAGAAGGCCCTTGAAGGAACTGATCTTTCATCAATCAAGAGAGCTACTCAGAAAGTTTCTGAACTTTCACAACAACTTGGCGCCGCTCTATATGCAGCAAACGCTGCAAGTGCTGAATCAGAAGCCCCAAAAGCTGATGATGGCGTGCAAGATGCTGAAATTGTTGAAGAGGCCTAATCCCTGATGGCTGATGAAAACAACGCTGTGCCAGAGGGCTCTGAACAAGAGCTCTCTGACGCGGTTGAAGAAGCACTCGCTGACGCAGAGGTAGTTGTTGATGAAGTTGCTTCGCTAACTTCAGATCTCCAACGCTTGCAGGCAGAGTATGCCAATTACCGCAAGCGAGTTGATCGCGATCGTTTAACTGCCCACGAGATTTCAACATCTCTTGTTATCGCTGAACTTCTTCCAGTATTAGATGACATTGAGCGCGCCGATGAACACGGTGAACTAACTGGTGGTTTTAAAGCAGTGGCAGATCGGCTATCTGCGATTACAACAAAACTTGGGTTAACTAAATTTTCTGAAGTTAATGTGGCCTTTGATCCACAAATCCATGAAGCACTCATGCATTCAACTTCACCTGATGTTACCCAAACGACTGCAACTCAAATATTGCAACCCGGATATAAGTTCAAAGATCGTGTAATTCGCCCAGCGCGAGTTGCGGTAACTGATCCGGAGTAAAGATGGCAGCCAAGGATTTATACGAGAAGGATTTGTATTCAATCCTTGGTGTCAAAAAAAGCGATGATGAGGCTGCGGTTAAAAAGCAGTACCGCAAACTAGCTAGAGAGCTTCATCCAGATAAGAACAAAGGCGATAAGAAGCTAGAAGAGCGCTTTAAAGAAGTTTCTGAAGCATACGAAGATTTAACAGATGAAAAAAAGCGCGCAGAGTATGACCAAATGCGCGAAGCCTTTAAAACCGGCCGTATGCCAAAAGGGGGTCCCGGAGGTTTTCAAGGTGGTTTTCAAGGCGCAGATTTCTCTGACATGTTTGGCAACGGCACCCCACAAGATATTTTTTCCACATTATTTGGTGGCGGCCGGCAAGCTCCCAGACATGGCGCAGATCTTCAATCTGAAACAACTATTTCATTTCGCGATTCAATTTTTGGAACCGAACTTGATTTAAAGCTTGCCCCACAAGGTTCTACTCCGACAAAGGTAACCACCAGAGTCCCAGCAGGAATTAGCGATGGCGCAAAGATTAAATTAAAAGGACGTGGCGCACCTGGTCAAGCAGGCCCGGGGGATCTTTATATAACTGTAAATGTTGTTAAGCATCCTGTATTCACGCGAAGTGAATTAAATTTATTAATGACTCTGCCAGTTACATTTACCGAGGCAGCGCTGGGCGCCGACATTAAAGTTCCAACAATAAACGGTGATGAAGTAACAGTTCGTATCCCAGCAGGAACACCGAGTGGTAGGACTCTTCGAGTCAAGGGGCGCGGCATTAAGACCAGCAAAGGTCATGGCGATTTGCTAATTACAGTTGAAGTTCAAGTGCCACAACGTGTTGATGGAAAAGCAAAAGATGCCCTCGAGGCATTTGCCGATGCAACAAGTGATTTTGATCCACGAGCAGATCTTGCCCAGAAAGCGCGTGCCTAATGGATGAATTAAATAACCACCCAACAGATGGTCCTGGTGATGATGAAGCGGTTTATGTAATTTCAATTGCATCACAACTATCTGGGATGCACCCACAAACTCTTCGACAATACGATCGCATGGGCTTAGTCTCTCCAGGTCGAGCAACAGGGCGCGGTCGCCGGTATTCCCTTAGAGATATTGCTTCACTTAGAAATATTCAACGCCTTGTTGGTGAAGGTATTAATTTGGCTGGTATTGCCAGAATATTTGAATTGGAATCTGCAATGGCTAATATGGCGCTAGAAGTGGCGAAATTACGCACAGAAGTTGATGCACTACTCGAGCAAAATCCGCCAAAATCCTTGGCCCGCAGAAGTAAGCAATCAATCGTTGTTTACAAAGAAGAACGCTAAAGTTCACTCTCATGAGCGCTAAAGATCAATTAAAAACAGAAATTCTAAACAAGGCTGTAGTTCACGGCAAAGTAATTCTTTCTTCTGGAAAAGAAGCTGATTATTATGTTGATCTTCGTCGCGTGACATTAGATGCCCAAGCGGCCCCACTTGTTGGTGAAGTTATGTTGGATCTAACTAAAGGTTGGGATTTTGAAGCTGTTGGCGGTTTAACTCTTGGCGCAGATCCAGTTGCAACTGCAATGAAGCATGTTGCTGCAAAACAAGGCCGCAAATTAGATTCTTTTGTAGTTCGCAAGGCCGAGAAAGCTCATGGACTGCAGCGACGTATTGAAGGACCAGATGTTAAAGGTCGGCGAGTGTTAGCCGTGGAAGATACTTCAACAACCGGTGGTTCAGTAATGACCGCAGTTGAGGCACTTAAAGAAGCCGGAGCAATTGTGGTTGGAGTTGCTGTAATTGTTGAGCGTGGAGCAGCGCCACTAATTAAAGAAAATGGCTTGGAATACTTAGCTGCTTATCAATTATCTGATTTAGGTTTGTAGGTTAATTAATTTAAGAAAGGTGCTTCTTTGTGCGCCATTCTTTAAAGAATTCCCAAAGAATTGGGGCAACTGAAAGAACCACAATAACTGCAACTATTGGGAAGATATATTTATCAACCGATCCCTTAAGTTTTTCACCAATTAAATAACCGCCCCAAATAAATCCTTCGGTCCAAACTAGGGCGCTAATTACATTCCAGAAGAAAAATTCTTTGTATGGCATTTTAATAATTCCAGCTACTGGATTTACTAAATGGCGGACTACTGGAACAAAGCGAGCTATGAAAATCATTTTTCCATGGCCATACTTTGACATCCACTTTTCAGCAGTAACCAAGCGATCTGGGTGGAAGAATTTTGATTTCGGGTTGGTAAATAATTTCGAGCCGTATCGGTGACCTAAATGATGGCCAAATGATGATCCGGCAATGGCAGCCACCGGTGCACCTAGTGCCAGCCAAAGCAATGAAATATGGATATGGATTACTGCGCCAGTTCCTGAGGCGGCCACGCCAGCGATGAAAAGCAGGGAATCCCCTGGCAACCCAACGACTAGGGGTAGGGCAGTCTCAACAAAAAGCAGGCCATATATGCCAGCTAGGCCAAAGGTATTGATCGCGGTTTCAGCATTGAAGATATTCATATGGAGGGGAATATACCTATTAATTTGCATCCACTGCAGTTTGCAATGCAATATATATGTATCCTTCAACTCTTGCCCCTGCCTTCCCAGCTGGGGGTAACCGCCCGAAGCCAATTCGTGTTCAACGAAGCACACTAAATAGGAGTATCCGTGGAAAATCTGGTCCAAGTAACCGGTACAAACCTGAGCTATGTCTATGTCGTCCTAGGGATCTCCCTGGTGGCCTTGGCAATTGCTTACGCCCTTCGCGCCCAAGTATTGGCCGCAAGTGAGGGCACCGAAAAGATGCAGGAGATCGCAGGAGCCGTCCAAGAGGGCGCCGCGGCTTATTTGAATCGTCAATTTAAAACACTTTCTTATTTTGTTGGAATTGTTTTCTTTTTGCTCTTTGCTCTACCTGGTCACACAGATATTCGTATTGGCCGTTCAATTTTCTTCTTGCTCGGAGCTTTGTTTTCAGCAGCTGTTGGATACAACGGAATGTGGTTGGCGGTACGGGCAAATGTTCGTGTTGCTGAAGCAGCTCGCCAAAAGTCAGCAGCGAATGCAGTAAAGATTGCATTTCGCACCGGCGGGGTAGTTGGTATGACAACTGTTGGTCTTGGACTTCTAGGCGCATCACTTGTTGTTGCGATCTATCACCAAGATGCACCAGCAGTTCTTGAAGGTTTCGGTTTTGGTGCTGCAATGCTCGCGATGTTTATGCGCGTTGGTGGCGGTATCTTTACAAAGGCAGCAGATGTTGGAGCTGACTTAGTAGGTAAGGTAGAACAAGGTATTCCAGAGGATGACCCACGTAACCCTGCAACAATTGCAGACAATGTTGGCGACAACGTTGGCGATTGTGCCGGAATGGCTGCAGATCTATTTGAGTCTTATGCCGTGACTCTTGTTGCTGCGCTAATTCTTGGTAAAGCAGGATTTGGTAATGCTGGACTAATTTATCCATTAATCGTTCCAGCAATTGGTATCTTGACTGCAATTATTGGAATCTTTATTACCAAGCTTCGCACAACTGATAAGTCAGCGATGCAAGCAATTAACCGCTCTTTCTTTATGTCGGCAATTATTTCTGCGATATTAGTTGGCTTTGCTACTTACACATACCTACCATCATCACTAAAGCAGATGGAAGGTTTAACTGCAGAAGCAGCAAATGTTGCTGTTAATCCACGAGTTCTTGCCCTTGGCGCAGTTCTAATCGGAATTGTTCTAGCAGCGGCCATTCAACTTCTAACTGGTTTCTTTACTGAAGTTGGTAAGCGCCCAGTAAATGATGTTGCAGCATCTTCAAAGACTGGATCAGCTACCGTTATTTTGGCTGGTATCTCTGTTGGTTTTGAATCAGCTGTTTATTCAGCTTTGCTTATCGCAGCAGCAGTATTTGGCGCGTTCCTACTAGGTGGCGGCTCAATCGTGCTATCACTATTTGCAGTATCACTTGCTGGTACTGGGCTATTAACAACTGTTGGCGTAATTGTCGCTATGGACACCTTTGGTCCAATCTCAGATAACGCTCAAGGCATTGCTGAAATGTCTGGCGATGTTAAGGGCGAGGGCGCACAGATTCTGACTTCACTAGATGCTGTTGGTAATACAACAAAGGCGATTACTAAGGGAATCGCAATCGCTACCGCTGTACTTGCAGCAACCGCGCTATTTGGTGCATTCACAGATGCAATCAAGTTGGCAGTTACTGATGCAGGCAAGGCAGTTACTGATCTGCAATTCCAAGGTGTGCTAGATGTTGCAAACCCTCGTAACTTGGTTGGTTTAATCATCGGGGCAGCCGTTGTATTTATGTTCTCAGGTCTGGCAATCAATGCAGTATCACGCGCAGCTGGCGCAGTTGTTCATGAAGTTCGCGAACAATTTAGATTGCACCCAGGAATTATGAAGGGAACAGAGAAGCCAGAATATGGTCGCGTTGTTGATATTTGTACTCGCGATTCACTTCGTGAACTTGCAACTCCAGGACTTCTTGCAGTTATGGCACCAATCGCAGTTGGCTTTGGTTTAGGTGTTGGCGCTCTTGGTGCTTATCTTGCCGGAGCAATTGGAACTGGAACTTTGATGGCAGTATTCCTAGCGAACTCAGGTGGGGCGTGGGATAACGCAAAGAAGATGGTTGAAGATGGAAGTCACGGTGGCAAGGGTTCTGATGCTCACCATGCAACCATTGTTGGTGACACCGTTGGTGACCCATTTAAGGACACCGCAGGCCCAGCAATTAACCCACTAATCAAGGTGATGAACTTGGTTGGACTACTTATTACGCCAGCAATTGTTGGTTTTGCACTTAACGGCCACCAATCTCTTTCAAAGATTGTTTCGCTACTTGCAACACTTGTTATCGTCGGTGCGTTGATACGAAATCGACGTGCTGCAACCTCAATCGCATAACTAGTAGAAAGTAACTTCCCCGAAAAGTTATGGGCACAAAACTTGTAATCGTCGAGTCCCCGGCGAAGGCGCGCAAAATTGGCGGCTTCCTCGGGGATGAGTACGTTGTTGAAGCATCGGTCGGACATATTCGAGACCTGCCACAACGTGCTGCCGATATCCCAAAGGAATACAAGAAGATCGCCTGGGCTAAAGAAGGCGTCAATATCGAAGAGGATTTTGAACCGCTTTATGTGATCAACCCTGATAAAAGGGCAAAAGTAAATGAATTAAAGGCTTTGATGAAGGATGCAGACGAGCTGATTCTGGCAACAGATGAAGACCGCGAGGGTGAGGCAATTGCTTGGCACCTAATAGAAGTATTACGCCCAAAGATTCCAATTCGCCGAATGGTTTTCCATGAAATTACCAAAGAAGCAATTCAAAAGGCGGCGAGTGAAACTCGAGATTTAGATTATCGCTTAGTTGATGCCCAAGAAACGCGAAGAGTTCTAGATCGTCTCTATGGCTATCGCCTCTCACCAGTTCTCTGGAAGAAAGTAATGCCAAGAATTTCAGCTGGCCGCGTGCAATCAGTTGCTACCAGATTAATTGTTGAGCGCGAACGTGAGCGAATGGCATTTATTTCATCTAGTTGGTGGGATCTAACTGCTGTTTGTGAAGCGGGATTTAGTGCACGACTTCTATCTTTAGATGGCAAAAGAGTTGCCGCAACAAATGATTTTGATGCAAATGGTGGGCTTAAAGAAAAGTCGGCCGGAAATATATTGCTATTAGATGAAGCTGCTGCAAATGAACTTGTGCAGTCGCTGCAAGGTAAATCACTTTTAGTTAAATCAACCGAAGAATCGCCAAGGACTGAGCGCCCAAAGGCACCATTTACTACATCAACCATGCAACAAGATGCGGGTTCTAGACTTGGTTGGGGCGCGCAATTAACGATGCGCGTGGCACAAAGACTTTATGAAAATGGTTACATCACTTATATGCGTACTGACTCAGTAACGCTTTCACAAAGTGCAATCGAGTCAGCGAGAGCTTCGGCTAAATCACTTTATGGCTCTGAATATATTCCTTCATCACCAAGGGTTTATGAAGGTAAAACAAAGAATGCTCAAGACGCACACGAAGCAATTCGTCCAGCCGGAGATACTTTTAGAACTCCTGGTGAGCTAGCGCCAGAACTATCACGTGATGAGTTTGCTCTTTATGACTTAATTTGGAAGCGAACAATTGCTTCACAAATGTCAGATGCTAAAAAAATGCAGATGCGCGTTGACTTTGATGTTGAAACTAAAATCGGAGGTGCGGCTATTTTCCGCGCTAATGGCTCAGTTGTTACATTCCCAGGCTTCCTTGCTGCCTACGAGGACATCACCGAAGAAAAAGATGACACCGATGATGAATCAAAGCGACTTCCAGCAATGGCAGTAGGTGAGTCAATGAAGGTTTCTAACTACAGCTGTGAAGGCCATGAAACAAAGCCCCCAGCTAGGTATACCGAACCTACGCTGGTTAAGAAGCTAGAAGAGCTAGGAATTGGCCGCCCCTCAACTTTCGCATCAATCATGTCAACAATTCAGGATCGTGGTTATGTAGCAAAGCGCGGACGCGCACTAGTTCCCACCTTCCTTGCATTTTCAGTAACCGGACTTTTAGAGCAACACTTTGGAAAATTAGTTGATTATGAGTTCACCGCATCAATGGAAGAAGATCTTGATCGAATTGCAAACGGTGAAGAAGATCGAGTCGCCTGGCTAACCAGATTCTTCTTTGGCACCGAGGGAAACCCTGGCCTAGAAGCACTTGCCGCCGACCTAGGTGCAATTGATGCCCAACAAATCAACACCATGAAAATGGGTGAAGATATTGAAATCAGAGTTGGTCGCTTTGGTGCATATATTCAACTTGGCCAAGGTGATGACCGTAAGTTTGCCAATATTCCAGAGACTATGGCACCTGATGAATTAACTTTAGCTGTCGCAATTGAATTACTCGCCCAACCATCTGGCGAACGGGAACTTGGGATTAACCCAGAAAACAATTTGCCGTTAATTGCAAAATCTGGCCGCTTTGGTCCGTATGTAACTGAAGTATTACCAGAACCAGAAATGGTGGTAGATAAGAAGACTGGAGAATTAAAGAAGCCACGAAAGAAGAAGGACGCTCCAAAAGCAAAGACTGCTTCACTTCTTTCAACAATGACACTCGACACAATTACTTTAGATGATGCGCTACAACTAATGTCACTACCAAGATCACTAGGTGAATATGAAGGCGTGAATATCACCGTTCAAAACGGTCGTTATGGTCCATACATGACACATGGAACTGATTCACGAACCCTTACATCTGAAGATCAACTCTTTTTAATTAATTTAGAAGAAGCGATCGAAATCTATAAACAACCTAAAGTTCGCCGCCGTGGTGTTGCAAAGCCGCCATTAAAAGATTTGGGAATTGATCCAGCAAGTGCCAAACAAGTACTTGTTAAAGATGGCCGCTTTGGTATTTACATTACTGACGGTGAGACAAATGCGACTTTGCGCAGAGGTGACACAGTTGAATTCTTAACATTAGAGCGCGGATTGGAATTGCTTGCCGGCCGTCGAGCTTGGGAGGCAGAAAATGGCGGCGCTACTCGAGTAAAGAAGAGTTCAAAACGAGCCAAGAAATCCGCGCCAACCCTGACTGCCAAAGTTGTTAAGGCAACAGGAGCACCAAAGGCTAAGAAAAAAGCCGCCTCTGGGAAGGGAAAGGTTGCCCCTAAGGCAACCAACTAGGCTTAACTCATGTCTAAACCGCTGCCATACCCAGGAGCGCCGGCTCAGTCCGACACCAGAAGCGTTTTAGCAATTCCAGCATTTAGAAAACTTTGGAATTCTATGGCCTTCTCTTCTTTTGGAGATTGGCTTGGGCTTCTTGCAACAACTGCCTTGGCGCAAGAACTTTCAGGCGGAAATTACCAAAAAGCTAACTTTGCAATTGCAGGTGTCTTTATTGTTCGCTTGCTGCCAGCAGTATTTCTAGGACCAATTGCTGGAGTTATTGCTGACCGATTTGATCGCCGTCGGTTAATGATCGTCACCGATATTTTGAGATTTGCACTTTATTTATCAATTCCATTAGTTGGTAACTACCTCTGGCTCTATACCGCAACTGTTTTGGTTGAAGCAGTAACACTGTTTTGGTCTCCCGCGAAAGAAGCATCTGTTCCAAATTTAGTTCCAAAAAGTAAACTAGAAAGTGCAAACCAAGTTTCACTTCTTGCAGCATATGGAACTGCGCCAATCGCAGCCCTAATGTTCTCGCTGCTCGCACTGCTTTCTACCGCGATCACAAATGTGCTCCCAAGTCGCTTTGCATCCACCGCATCAATCGCACTTTATATAGATGCCGTTTCATTCTTGTATACAGCTTTTATTGTCTTTGGGCTTAAAGAGATACCAAAAGGACGGGCTGATAAAAAAGCCGAAAGTGAAAACATCGGTAAGTCTCTTATGGAAGGCTTTAAGTTTGTAAGCGGCTCAAAAATAATTCGTGGATTGATTTTTGGAATGCTTGGTGCGTTTTTTGCAGCTGGCGCAGTTATTGGTTTAGCTCGAACCTTTGTTGGCGATCTGCAAGCAGGTGATGCTGCTTATGGCGTTCTATTTGCTTCAGTGTTTACTGGTCTTGCACTCGGTATCTCATTTGGCCCAAAGGTATTTTCACAATTTTCACGTCGTAGATTATTTGGCGCAGCGCTAGCAATCTCTTCTTTCTTCCTTGTATTACTTGCTGTTGTAACTAACTTGGTTTTAGCAATCCTAATTACCGTATTACTTGGTGCTTTTGCTGGAATATCTTGGGTTACTGGATTTACAATGCTTGGCCTTGAAGTGGAAGATGATGTTCGTGGAAGAACTTTTGCTTTCGTCCAATCACTAATTCGTATTTCACTTGTTGGAGTATTGGCAGTTTCACCAATTATTGCGGCTGGAATTGGAAAGCACACCTTTAAATTCTCTACCTTGCAGGTAACCTATAACGGCGCCGCTTTTACGATGTTTTTCGCCGGCATTATCGGGATGGTTGTTGGAATTGTTTCCTATCGCCAAATGCGAGATCGACCAACCGTTTCGCTGTGGTCAGATATTCTCGCCGCTTTTCGCGGTGATTTAGGTGGAATTACTGGGGTTACGCACGCTGGCATATTTATTTCATTTGAAGGTGGCGAAGGCGCCGGAAAATCCACACAAACTAAATTATTAAAAGAATATCTGGAGTCAATCGGGGAAACTGTAATTCTTACTCGCGAACCTGGCGGAACACCACTTGGTAATCAGCTGCGTCAAATTCTCTTAGCAAATGAGACTGGTGTTATTTCGCCAAGATCAGAAGCTTTGATTTACGCTGCCGACCGCGCTCATCACGTATTTTCACTTATAAAGCCAGCGTTAGAACGCGGGGAAGTTGTTATAACCGATAGATATTTGGATTCATCAATTGCTTATCAAGGGGCAGGGCGAGTACTGGAGCCAGCTGAAGTAGCGAGGATATCTAGATGGGCAACAGAATCTTTAGTGCCAACAGTGACAATAATTGTTGATCTTCCGGCTGAAATTGGCTTGGCAAGATTGCAATCACGTGATCGTTTAGAAGCCGAACCACTTGCATTTCATGATCGGGTTCGCCAAGAATTTTTATCTTTAGCCAACACTGATCCGGAACGGTATTTTGTAGTTGATGGCACCCAAAGTGTTGAGGTAATACATGAAGCTATTATCGAGCGAGTTTCTCAGATTGCACTTTTAAAGATCAATAAAGCAAAGAAGAAATAAATGTCGGTCTTTGATCTTCTTATAGACCAAGAGCACGTTATTGAAATCTTGGCTGAGGCCGTGGCCGCCTCGAAAGATATTTCAAATACTTCACAAGAAATGACTCACGCTTGGCTTTTTACCGGTCCGCCAGGATCTGGTCGCAGTAATGCAGCAATTGCTTTTGCGGCAGCATTGGTTTGTGAAAAAAGTGGCTGTAATAACTGCATTAACTGCACCACAGCACTTGCTGGCTCCCATGCTGATATTGAATTGATTAGAACCGAAGGACTCTCAATAAAAATTGATGAGGTAAGAGAGCTAATTACTCGGGCATCTTGGAGCCCATCTGTTGGAAATTACCGGGTGGTTGTCATTGAAGATGCTGATCGATTGACTGAGTCGGCCGCAAATGCTCTTTTAAAAGCCGTTGAAGAACCAGGCCTACGAACAGTTTGGCTATTGTGTGCGCCATCTGCCTCAGATGTTTTACCAACAATTAGATCTAGAACCAGAAGTTTGGTTTTGCGAACCCCATCAACCGCTGCTGTTGCTGCGCTCTTGGAAGCAGAGAAAATTCCAACTGACATGGCGCAATTTGCAGCCCGGGCCTCACAGGGTCATATTGGCCGGGCTCGTCACTTAGCCAAAAGTGAAGAAGCCAGAGTCCGCCGTCAAGCAATCTTGAAGATTTCTCTTTTAATCACAGATATTTCCTCAGCATTTAAGGCCGCTGGCGTATTAGTAGATGCAGCCAAGAAGGAGGCTGAAGAAGAAGCGGAATTGCGCGATGATGCCGAACTAAAGAACTTAAAGGAAGCTTGGGGCCAACAAGGCTCAAAACTAACGCAAGGTGGATCAAAGGCTGTTAAAGAGTTAGAAAAAGAACAGAAATCACGGGCCACTCGAATGGTTCGAGACTTCCTAGATCGCGCCTTATTAGATATCGCCACTCTTTATCGAGATGTTTTGCTTGTGCAATCTAGATCTACTGATTCTTTGATCAATATTGATTTATTAGATGAAATTACAAAACTTGCCAATAATTCAACTCCTGAGGCAACGCTTAAAAAATTAGAAGCAATAATGAAAACTCGAACCAATTTGGCGCATAATTCTGCCCCTCTTTTAACGGTAGAGGCATTAATGGTGCAATTAAAGTGATCCTAAGTTGAGCCGCCGCGCTCGTTCGATTATCGCTGCCCTTTTGGGTTTAGTTTTAATTATCGGGATCTTTATTGGAGTTAAGAAAGCTACTTCGCCAAATTGGACTTTAGCTAAGTTTGAGTCACAACATTTATCTTGGAGTAATTGCTATTCCTCATACGAATGCTCTTCTTTCCGGGTTCCGGTGGATTATGAAAAGATTGATGGCACTTTCTTCACCCTTCAAGTATTACGCCATAGGGCGACCGACCAAAGAGACAAATTAGGCTCCTTAATAGTCAATCCTGGCGGGCCAGGTGGCTCTGGTGTGGATTATGCATTTAACGCAGAATCAATTGTCTCCCCGAAGATTTTGGCGAAATACGACATCGTTGGCTTTGATCCAAGAGGGGTAAATACCTCCGAACCGGTTAGATGCCTTTCAGATAATGAAGAGGATATATTCCTATCTAATGATGGAAAAGCCGATAATCCAGCACAATTAAAAACCCTTATTTCTATTTCAAAAGACTTTGCAAATAAATGCGCAAAAGCTGCTGGAGTTAAATTAGGTCACTACAGCACACTAGAAGGCGCAAAAGATATGGAAATCTTGCGCATTGCTCTTGGGGATAAGAAATTGAATTATTTAGGCAAGAGTTATGGAACCTACCTTGGAACACTTTATGCCGCCCTTTATCCAAAAAATATTGGTCGGATGGTTTTAGATGGTGCGGTTGACCCAAATGTTTCACTAGCCGAGCAAAATAGAATTCAAGCAATCGGTTTTGATTTGGCTCTTAGTGATTTTGTCGCTTCTCAATCTCAATTTACGATTGCAGATATTCAAAAATTAATTGATGCGAGTGCCACATCTCCGCTAGTTTCTTCGCAGAACCGCAAACTTACTCAAGCACTTCTTGTGACAGCACTTGCTGCTTCACTATATGAAAACAAAGATGGTTGGCCCACTCTAGGTAAAGCACTATTTAAAGCTAGAGCAGAAAATGACCCACAACAATTACTAGATATTGCTGATGAATATAATCGACGTGATAATTTTGGAAAATTTATTGACAATCAAAATGACATATCAATCATGATTACATGCCTAGATTGGCAAGTAAACCAATCAATTTCCCAAATGAGAGATGATGCAACTCGTTTTGCTAAAGATGCACCAGTCTTTGGTCCATTCTTGGCTTTTGCTGGCTTGCCTTGTCGTTATTGGAAAGCACCGCCGGAAGTACCGAAGATTTCATTAAAGTCGATCAGCACCCCATCTGTAATTATTATTGGCGTTACCAAGGATCCGGCAACTCCCTATGAATGGTCGAAGTCTTTGGCCAGCGCACTTCCAAACTCGGTATTGCTCACTTATGACGGGGAGGGCCACACCGGCCATGGAAGAGGCAGTTCCTGCATAGATAACAAGGTCGATTCCTACTTTTTGACCGGGAAATCCCCACTGCCAGCGCAGGTTTGTGTGGCAAGTGGTAATTAGCACCATTTGATATACGGCATTATTTCCCTATGCGTTTAGACCATGTCTCATATGTAGCTTCTCATGATCAACTCTCCGACACAGTTCAACGTCTGGGTGCTCGCCTAGGAACAACTTTTGTTGATGGCGGTATTCACCCACGTTATGGAACTCGTAACTTCACTGCGCCATTAAAGAATGGTCAATACATTGAAGTTGTGTGTCCACTTGATCACCCAGCAACCGAGTCAACCCCTTGGGGTAAGGCTGTTAGCAAGAAAGCAAACGAAGGTGGTGGTTGGTTAACTTGGGTTTTCTCAACAGAAGACATTTCACCAATCGAAGCTAAGTTTGGTCGCAAAGCACTTGAAGGTCACCGTCTACGTCCAGATGGAACAGATTTAAAGTGGAAGCAGATTGGCGTAATTGAAATCTCTGAAAAGCCAGAACTTCCGTTCTTCATTCAGTGGTTAACTTCAGATCATCCTTCTTCAGAAGGTGGCGAATCTACAATCACAAAGATTGAAATTGCCGCCAAAGATCAACTTGATGATTCTTGGTTTAAAGATGAAATAATCGCAGGATTAAATGGAACGCAAATTTCCTGGGTAGATCCATCAACAAACGATGGTATTGAAGGAATCGTTGCTGTTGATCTTGCAACACCTTCTGGTTCTGTTCGCTTAGATTAAATAATTAATTAGCAGCGAACATTGCGCCTCGGTGGCTCAGTGGTAGAGCAGCCCACTCGTAATGGGCAGGTCGCCGGTTCAATCCCGGCCCGAGGCTCCAAGAACATTAATTTTGCCATCCACATTGTGATTGAGTGCTAGCCCCTTAAGTACTGATTAGTAGAAGAATTACTGCGATTAACCTCAGGTTATGCACAAACTTCCCCAAATAATTCAAGGCGGGATGGGTATTGCTGTTTCATCTTCTTCTTTAGCAAAAGCAGTTTCAAAGCGCGGAGAACTCGGCGTTGTTTCAGGAACCGCAATAGATTCAGTATTAATACGCCGCCTTCAAGATGGTGATATTGAGGGTGAATTACGTAGAGCAATGGCAAGTTTTCCAGATCAGAATTTTGTTTTAGAGGTTACAAATCGGTATTTTCGCGATGGCGGCAAAGCTCACGATGAAAGCTATCTAGAAGCCGCTAAATTAAGTTTGAACCCAAGTGAGTTTGATTCAAAGTTAATAGTCCTTGCAAACTTTGTTGAAGTTTGGCTAGCAAAGGAAGACCATCAGGGTCTAATCGGAGTTAATCTCTTAGAGAAGATCCAGCTCGCAACTTTGCCGGCAATCTATGGCTCATTATTAGCTGGGGTTGATTATGTTCTGATGGGCGCCGGCATTCCTAGCGAAATTCCACGAGCGTTGCGCGAACTTTCCCGACATCAAAAATCTGAATTAAAGGTTGATGTTGATGGAGCGACTCATGAATATAAATCCCGTTTTGATCCCCAGATTGTTTTTGGAGCAAATGAGATAACAATTTCAAAGCCTAAATTCTTGGCAATAATTTCTTCACACGCTTTATCCGCCTACCTAAATCGCGATGAAGTTACCAGACCCGACGGCTTTGTTGTTGAAGGGCCAACTGCTGGCGGGCATAATGCGCCGCCACGTGGCTCAACACCAGTTGGTCCTGATGGGCAATCTCAATTTAGCGAAAAAGATATGGCAGATATTTCAATGGTAGCTTCAACAGGCCTGCCATTTTGGCTTGCTGGAAGTTATTCGACGCCAGAAAAATTGCAGCAAGCAAAGCAATTAGGGGCAACAGGAATTCAAG
>CAIJOE010000033.1 GCA_903822245.1 uncultured Actinomycetes bacterium | reverse complement strand
GGTTTATTTAATCCCGGCAAGATTGTGAATCCACCAAAGATGGATGATCCAAGCAACTTTAGATTTGCACCGAATTACAAAGTCATTTCATTGCAGCCAGCACTAGATTGGTCCGCTTGGAATGTTCAGAATGATCCTGTTACCGAGGAAACGACCACACCTGGCACTGGTGGCGACCCAGCGATGGGCTTAGCTAAAGCGGTGGATATGTGCAATAACAATGGTCACTGCCGCAAGTTTGATGCTGAAGTGATGTGCCCAAGCTATCGTGTGACTCGGGATGAGAAGCATCTCACCAGAGGAAGAGCCAATACCTTACGCTTGGCACTATCCAATCAACTCGATCTAAAGGGCGGCTCCTCCCCAGAATCATCACCATTAGCAAGCGATGCGGTTAAAGAAGTTATGGACCTTTGCGTCAGCTGTAAAGCCTGTCGTCGTGAGTGCCCTACTGGCGTGGATATGGCCAAGATGAAGATTGAGTTCTTATCGGCCTACAAGAAAAGGGCTGGTCATTCATTACGAGATTTGGCAGTGGCTTACTTACCTAAGTATGCAGCCACCATTAGTAATGCGCCTTTCCTGCCAGCCCTACTGAACCTACGAAATCATATTGCGCCAGTAGCAAAACTACAAGAATGGATCATGGGCATCTCTTCACAGAGAAGTTTGCCTATTTGGAAGAGCAAAAACTTCAGGGATCAAAAAGTAGTACGAAGTTATCAGTTCACGCCAGAAGAATTGGCACAAAGTTCTAATGGCAAAGGTGTGGTGTTGATAGCCGATACCTTCAATGCGTATTTTGAAGATGAAAATCTCGTTGCTGCACTGAGAGTTCTTAAAGCTGCAGGCTACCGCGTACACATTCCGAATAAGAGTGCAAGTAACAAAGAAAAGCCAACAGGTAAAAATGAAAACACCTGCTCAAAAGAGTTTTGTTGTGGCAGAACCTATCTTGCTGCCGGCATGGTAGATAAAGCCAAAGAAACACTTGATGAACTCATTGATCATTTGGCGCCTTATGCAGACAAGAACATTCCGATTATTGGTTTAGAGCCTTCTTGTCTCTTTACTCTCAAGGATGAAGCCTTAGTTATGGGCTTTGGTGATAAAGCTATCAGCGTTTCTAAGCAAGCTCAACTCTTAGAAGAGTTTTTAGCAAGCGAAGTCAAAGCAGGAACGCTGAAACTCAATCTCAAAGAGGCTAGTAAGCCAGTCCTATTTCATGGTCACTGTCATCAGAAGGCTTTTGCAGCAGTGACGCCCGCCATCGAGTTACTCAAACTCATTCCTAAAGCAGAGCCTAAGTTAATTGAATCTTCTTGCTGCGGTATGGCTGGTAGTTTTGGTTATGAGACAGAGCATATTGAAGTGTCTAAACAAATGGCCGAACTCAGTCTCTTGCCTAGTATTCGGAAATCACCTGATAGTTGGGTGGTGGCTGATGGCACCAGCTGCCGTCATCAAATTGCGGATGGTACACAAAGAGAAGCGGTACACATCGCCAGAATTCTGGCGGCGCATCTCTAAACTTGTTTTAAAAAAGTTAACGTACAACACCATAACC
>CAIJOE010000032.1 GCA_903822245.1 uncultured Actinomycetes bacterium | reverse complement strand
GGGATCTTTACCGACCACCAAGATTCGACTTCTCCGATCTTCTCTATCGCCAGCTTTGCAACTGTGGCTTCGCTATCCATGTAGTAACGGACTAAGCCGATATCGAAGGTGTATGTATTAGGCACGCGTACTCGAAGTGTTACCTCAGAGCCGAGTTTCGGTGCATCCGAACTTATATAGAGCTCTGATCCATCATGGTGTGGTTGGAGATGGGCGCTATTGAAGGAATTGCTGAAGGACATTTCTTCCCCTTTTAAATCGCAGTACCCGGCTGAATAAACCTAAAAGTACCTGTTTGCCGGCCCTTTTTTACTGGCTACTTTCATAGATCCAAGGTGGGCAGGTCAGGCCCTAAGTCTGGCTGTACCGCCCTTATGTAACGGCCATTAATTACAACGATTTCGATACAAACCCAATTATGGCTGGAAGGCCTTATAAACGGCTAATAAACTCCTGCCAATCCCTAACGGGTTGATCATCCCTCTAAATAAGTTAGAAAGGCAAACAATGATTCTACGTAAGCGTAGCCTTGCAACTGCTGTGGTTCTTGCCGTAGCAGCTACAGGTGCAATTGTTGCTCCTTCATTTGCAGCCGTAAATGCCTCCAACACAGTAACACTTTGGAATGGCGTTGCAGATGCAACTAAGGATCAGCAAACTCCAATTATTCAAGCATGGGCTAAGACCCAAGGCATCACAATCAAGGTTGTGTACAAGGCAGATATCCGCAACGAATTTATCAAAGCTGTTCCAGAAGGAAAAGGCCCAGACCTAATGGTTGGCGCACATGACTGGACTGGACAACTAGTTGGTGCTGGCGTTATCGCTCCAATTGTTGTTGGTTCACTTGGAACTAAGTTCTCAAAGGATATGAAGTCTGGTTTCACTGTTGGTGGCAAGCTATACGGAATGCCTATCTACACAGAGAACATCGCACTTGTTTACAACAAGAGCAAGGCAAAGGATCCAAAGGGTATGACATGGGAGCAACTACTTGCTTCATCACGTGGCGTAACTCTTCCTTGGACACGTGGCGGAACAAATAACGATCCGTACCACTTGTCACCAATTGCTACATCATTCGGAATTTCACAGTACACCCGCGATAACAGCGGTTGGACAAAGACTATTGGTTACACCGGCGCAGGAGCAGATGCTTATGCTGCATGGTTAGTAAAGAATGGTCCTAAGTTCATCGACGGTGGCTGGGATCAAATGGTTTGTAATATCCAAAATGGTGGATACGGCATCACTGGTCCTTGGATTATGGGATCACTGAAGACAAAGTCTTCAACAAAGCTAAACCTCCCAGATGGAACAAAGCAGGATTGCACAGGCGCTGCTATGACAGCTGATGAAATTGGCATTGCTAGTTTCCCATCAGCTGGTGGCAAGACTCCTCACCAATTCTCAGGTCAATATGGATACTGGCAATCAGTAAAGGTTGCTGGTGCTTCGAACTCAGTTAACGTAGGAAAGGTTCTACGTTATATCGGTTCAGCAGACTTCCAGAGCCAGTTCGCAAACATCAAGGGTGCAGAGCGTATTCCTGCTAACTCAGATGCACTTGCACAACTAACTGACAAGCAGCTTGCTGCATTTGGTGCTGCTGGTCAGAATGCTTGGCCAATGGCTTCATATGTATTCCAAGACACAACTTGGGCCAAGATCGGTGCTGCTGAAAAGGCACTTGTCGAAGGAACTGCTAAGGGTGACCCAGGTGACTTCTTAGCTGCTGCAATGAAGGCTCTACAAACCACAATCAACGCTTCTTAATTAGCGTTGATTAGTTAGAAATACTGGGTTAGGGGTTCAGGACCAGCAATGGTTCTGAACCCCTAACTTTTCTAACCATATAGTTTTAGAATTCAGATTAAGTTAAATCTTACATTTGCAAAATAATTCAAAGGAGCCCTCCGCCCATGAGAAAACGAAGTAAAAATTTCGAACTTTACTCGGGCGGTACTCCCAGTTTACGTGGCACGCTTGCCAAGATTTTTATCCTTGGCCTAGTTGATGCCGGTGTTGGCTTTGTATTAATGATTTTATTTGGAAAGCAAAAATACGGCTTTGCAATTTTCTTTGCCGTTGTCGCACTGGTAGTTAATTGGATTTATCTACGTCGCGGTGGGCTACCCGCCAAATATCTGGCACCTGGTGTGC
>CAIJOE010000031.1 GCA_903822245.1 uncultured Actinomycetes bacterium | reverse complement strand
GCACCCCAGGGCGAGCAAATATGAAGGACTTTAGAATCTCGCGGGCAATATCGGCGCGTGCTTCATGGGCTGGTGTTAGAAATACACCCTTTAAGAACGGGTCTAGCACCTGATTTCTAATCGTGGAGAACCCAGAAGACTTTTGACCAAAAGTTAAATCAGAACCGCCACGGCCTCGCAGGAAGTGAAGTAAGGACAATTTCTCACCAAAGGACCCAACTTTTATAGTTTGTCCTAAGTGTGAGAGTCCAACCTTTAACTCCCCTGACCCTGATTGAATTCGAAGATCAGTAAACATTTCTTTGAATTCAATACCTTTTAGGGCATCTAGCTTTCTAATTTCAGAGTAGTTGGGATTTATTACTTGAAAACCTCGATCACAGCGGTAGCCATCAACTAGATCAGTTGCAACCCGACCACCTACTCGATCACTTGCTTCAAGCACTCGAACATCAAAACCATTGCGCTCTAAATAGATCGCAGCAGTGAGGCCAGCTAAGCCGGCCCCAACTACTACGGCGCTTTTCAATGTATTACTTTGATCCTTGATCAGTCTTAGATAGCTTTGATGGCCACCAAGTCTTGGCACCTATTGAGTGAACTAGCGCTGGAACCAAGATTGAGCGAACGATCAAGGTATCTAGCAGTACTCCAAAGCTGACGGCGAAGCCAAGTTCGGCTAGGAATACTAAAGGAAGGATTCCAAGTACGGTGAAGGTTGCGGCAAGAACGATTCCGGCAGAAGTGATAACTCCACCTGTAACTGTCACACCCTTAATCATTCCTTCGCGAGTTCCAAGTTTTAGAGTCTCTTCACGAACTCGAGTCATCAAGAAGATGTTGTAGTCGATGCCAAGTGCGACGAGAAATACGAAGGCAAAGAGTGGGAATGAAGAATCCTCACCAGCAAAGTGGAAAATGTGATGGAAGACCAAAGCACATGCTCCAAGAGTGGCTAAGAAAGAGAGAATTACCGTTGCAAGCAAGAGAACTGCTGCCAGAATTGAACGAAGCAGAAGTCCCAAGATGATTGCAATTAGCAGCAAGATTACTGGGATGATCAAATTGCGATCATGACGAGTGGCTTGATGAATATCGTAATAAACTGCAGAAGTTCCACCGACTACCGATGTTGGATCAGTTTTATGGGCAGCGGTACGAATTGCTGGCACATTATCAATGGCTTTAGCTGAATCTGGTGAATCAGTAAGGGTGACGTTAACGATTACATCTCCGTCAATTGCCGCACCGGCTATGGATGCATCTGAAACGCCGTGAGTAGCCTTCATTGCGCTAACCATCGCTGCAGCAGAACTTTCCTTAGTAACGATCTGAGTTGGTTGACCCTGTCCACCTGGGAAGTGCTTTAGCAATTGCTCCTGGCCAATCACTGCATCAGTGCGCTGTGTAAATGATTGAACAGTTGAAAGCCCATTGGCACCAAGAGTGGTGGCAAATGCCGCAAGAATTAACAGAGCGGCGCCAGAGATCAACCAGTACTTGCGTGGATGAGCAGCTGTTGCCTTGGCAACCTTTGACCAGATACCAGTCAACTTCTCATCATGGCCATCAAACTTTGGCTTCTTAGGCCAGAATATCCAACGCCCAAAGAGAACTAGCAGGGCTGGCAAGAAGGTAAGGATGGTAACCATCGCGCAAACAATTCCAATTGCGCCAACTGGTCCAAGACCCTTGTTATTTGTTAGCTCACTTAGCAATAGAACCAATAGACCTAAAGTAACCGTGCTACCTGAGGCAATGATCGGCTCGACAACTCCGCGCCAAGCAATCTTCATGGCATCAAAGCGTGATTCATGGAGGTGAAGTTCTTCTCGATATCTTGCAATCAAGAGCAGGGCATAATCCGTTGCTGCGCCGAGTACTAATACTGAGAGAATTCCTTGTGACTGACCATCTAGGGTAATTATGTTGTGCTTAGCCAAGGTATAGATAACTGCGCCAGAAAGAGTAAGGGCGGTCATCGCACTTAATAGAGGCAAGATCCAAAGAACTGGTGAGCGGTATACAACGATCAAGATCAGAGCGATAACTCCACCAGTGGTAAGAAGCAAGCTTGAATCTAAGCCACCAAAGGCACCGAATAGGTCGGCAAATAGTCCGCCAAGGCCTGTTGTGTGAGTTATGAATTGATTAGAACTTGCATATTGATTTGCGTAATAACGAATCGAAGCAACTACCGAGAGCAGGGCTGGCTTGTCATTTGGCGCTAAATCTGTGGCTTTAGTCGAATCTAATGGAAGATTTCCCAAAATTGCCTTGCCATCTTGTGAAGGAAATGCACCAACTTGGCCAGTCTTTGAAATGTAATCCCCGAGTGAAACGGTGACTGATTTTCCAGCCTTGTCCTTGATTAATTCACCAGTCTTTTCAACTAGTGGTTTTGCGCCAAGTGAATTCATAAATACATTTGCGCTAGCAATTTTTTCAGGGGTAACTGAGCCCAAGAACAGAACCAATGTAGGGAACTGATCTTTAGCGCCGGTACTAAATTTCTCAATCTTTACCGCAGCTTTGTTTGACTCCACGCCATCTGGCAAGAACTTGGAGTTGTCGTTCTTTTGAACAGTTGAAAGCTTTCCAAATAATGGTCCTGAGATTCCACTGATCATTAGCCAGACGATTGTCGCCAAGATTGCAAGGGCCAGTGGTTTACGGTGCTTTAAGCGCATTTATTACTCTCCTATTTGAATTTCCGGACTCAGGTCCAGTCAAGGCTCGAAGTTTACCCAACGGCAGGCTTTATTTAGCAAAAAGCCCTCGCGCCAATTAGGCTCATCCTATGAACTTGGCCATAGGAACCGCCTTAAGTGTGCGCCACCTAGGGTTAGTTGAATATCAAAAGGCTTGGGATCTCCAGCGCCAGATTCAGTCCGAAGTTATTGATGGACTCTCACCTAACACTCTGCTGCTTCTTGAACATCCTTCAGTTTATACCGCAGGACGTAGAACTGAAGTTCACGAGCGCCCACTAGATGGCACAAAAGTTATTGATGTTGATCGCGGCGGCAAGATTACTTGGCACGGTGAAGGTCAACTAGTTGGTTACCCAATTATAAAACTTCGCAATCGAAACGATGTAGTTGGTTTTGTTCGTGAAATTGAAACAGCTCTTATTGATGCACTAAGTGAAATTGGAATTAAGTCTGAGCGCTACTGTGAACGTAGTGGAGTTTGGCTGCGGGATGAGAAGGGCGATCGCAAGATTGCGGCTATCGGTATTAGAGTTGCTAAAGGGGTAACAATGCACGGATTTGCACTTAATGTGAATCCAGATATGTCGGCCTTTGATCGAATTTTACCTTGTGGCTTCTCCGATACCGGAGTTAGTTCACTTTCTAAAGAGTTAGGTCGAGAAATTACTATCGAAGAAGTAACACCAATAGTTGAAAAATATCTACGAATAACTCTTGATCGGATTTCACAATGACCATTGCGCCAGAGGGTCGCCCACTGCTTCGAATCGAAGCAAGAAATGCCCAAACTCCAATTGAGCGCAAACCTGAATGGATTAAGACCCGTGCCAAGATGGGTCCGGAATACACCGCTCTTCGCTCACTAGTTGCTAAAGAGGGCCTTCACACAGTCTGCCAAGAAGCTGCTTGTCCAAATATTTTTGAATGCTGGGAAGATCGTGAGGCAACTTTCCTTATTGGTGGAGAGCGTTGCACACGTCGCTGCGATTTTTGCAACATCGACACTGGAAAACCAGATCCACTTGATCGTGATGAACCGCGTCGCGTCGCTGAATCAATTAAGACTATGGGCCTTCGCTATGCCACGATTACTGGTGTCACGCGCGATGACTTGGATGATGAAGGCGCCTGGCTATATGCCGAGACAATTCGCGCAGTCCACGAGCTAAATCCAAATACCGGAGTCGAAATGCTTGCACCAGATTTCAGCGGAAATCCAAAATATCTAAATGAAGTATTTGAAACTCGTCCTGAAGTTTTTGCCCACAATCTTGAAACAGTTCCCCGTATCTTCAAACGAATCCGTCCAGCCTTTAAATACGAACGCTCTTTGGATGTAATTTCCCAAGCAAGGGCATTTGGACTGATCACTAAATCAAACTTAATTCTTGGTCTTGGTGAAACCCGCGAAGAAGTTTCACAGGCTCTCACAGATCTTCATGCAGCCGGATGCGATTTGATCACCATTACGCAATACCTTCGCCCTACGCCTAAGCATCACCCTGTTGAGCGTTGGGTTAAACCAAATGAATTCGTTGAACTTGCCGCAGAGGCACAAGCAATTGGTTTTGCTGGAGTTATGAGTGGACCACTTGTTCGTTCTAGCTATCGTGCGGGCCGGCTATATAAGCAAGCCCAAGAAAAGCGATCAATTCGCTAATGGCAGATCTTGTTTATCCTCCAGTAGTCGTTGCTATAAAGACTGCTTGGAAAGCACTAGGTTTGAAATTTGATTTCCAAGGCCAAGAAAATCTGCCAAAACAGGGCAGCGCTGTTCTAGCAATTAACCACATCGGATATCTAGATTTTGCGATCGTAGGAACTGCGGCCTTGCCAATGAAGCGCTATGTGCGATTCATGGCTAAGAAGGAAATCTTTGACCACAAACTTGCCGGCCCCTTGATGCGCGGCATGCACCATATCTGCGTGGATCGTTCAAGTGGATCTTCATCTTTCGTGGCAGCACTACGCGCTCTGCGCGCTGGTGAAATCATTGGTATTTTTCCAGAAGCAACTATTAGCAGATCTTTTGAAATCAAAGAACTAAAAACAGGAGCTGTCCGTCTTGCCATGGGATCTAACTCCCCGGTAATTCCTACAGTTGTTTGGGGCAGCCAAAGAATTATTACAAAAAAAGTAAAGCCGGATTGGGGCCGCAATAAATTCCCTATTACCGTCGCTTTTGGTAAGCCTTTGATCTTCTCCAAGGGGGAGGATGTTGATGCAGCAGAGTTGACCTTGCGCGAAGCTTTGATTGAATTACTCCATAAAGTGCAGAGCCAATACCCTGATTCCCACGTGGGTCAGCGTTGGGCCCCGGCCAGACTTGGAGGCACCGCACCAACCCCCGAGCAAGTTGAAATAGAATGGGCTGAGCATTTGGCTCACAAGGCAGAGTTAGAACGTAAACTAGAAGAAGAAAACAAAGAGGAGAAGTAATGGCGTTATTTAGCCGTAAGAAAAAGGCAGAGCAAGTGGCAACCTCATCGGATGCTAAGCAAGGTCAACTTGCAGTAATCAAAGATGCCTTTAAGTTAACCCGCAAAGAGAAGCCAAGTGCGCTGATCTTTATGGCTCTTATTTTTGTTGTTGTTCTAATCGGTGGCGTATTTGTTGGTAGCGGCCTTGGCCATCCAGTCTATTTTGCAATTCTTTCTATTCCAGTTGCGCTTTTGGTTTCCTTCTTCTACTTCACTCGCCAAGCAAACTCAGCTGCCTTCTCATCAATTGAAGGTCAATTGGGCGCTGGGGCTTCAGTATTGATGGCAATCAGATCCGGCTTCACAACTACACCAGCAATTAATGTTTCCCGAAACCAAGACATGGTCCACCGTAGCGTTGGTCGCCCAGGAATCATTTTAGTTGGCGAGGGAACATCATTTACAAATATTAAATCAATGCTCCTAGATGAGAAGCGTAAAATTGAGCGCTTTGTGCCAGGCGTTGCTGTAACAGAAATTATCGTTGGTGATGGCCAAGGTCAGGTCCCACTTCGTAAGCTTCAAAAGCAGGTAAAGAAACTTCCAAAGAAACTCTCCAAGCAACAACTGCGTGAAGTTCGCTCGCGCGTAAAGGCCATAGGTGGCTTGCAGATGCCGATTCCAAAGGGTCCAATGCCAATGAATCGCAATGCAAAGATGCCTAAGCGCTAAAAGAGACTGAATAACTTATTTAAGTAGTTCCACGGCTTGATTAATTATTTCCTCTTGGTAATTAACTCCGAGAGAAATATGTCCCTCACCAGGAATAAAGCGTAATTTGGCCGTTGGAATGTGTTTTTCCAACCAGAATGAATGGGCATGTGGAACCATAAAATCATCATCGCCTTGCCAGAGATGAACCGGCTTAGTTATCTCAGCTAACTTAAAACCCCAATCTTGGATAAAGACAAGATCATCATCAACCCAACCATCAAAACTTTCTTCTATCCCGGCTCGCATTGAAGCGGCCATCTCCTCGGCATAAACCCCTTCAAGAACCAATTTATCTGCCACTCCAATTAATCCACCGAAGGCCTCACGAATCTCATCGCCACTTACCTTTTGCATGGCAGAAGCATTTGTAATCAACCATTTGCGAATTACATCTTCACCCTCTAGCGCCGCAGCAAATTCATCGTGGTTTTCCTGTCCCATTCCCGCAAGGAAATTTAGGTCAGGCACTCCATACGCCCCTACCCCAGCCAAAGTTATTGCCCCAACATTTCTTGCCTCGAATGTCGTTGCTAGTGAATGTGGCCCGCCGCCAGACCAACCAATGGAAACAAATTTCTCGATTCCAAAAAAATTCAACAATTCAGATACATCTGCAGTAATCGAAGAAACGGTGCGACCTATATTTCGAGTACTTTCTCCATAGCCAGGACGGCTTATCGCAAATGCCCTGATTCCAAAGGAACCAAGACTAGTTAGCCACGGATGCCACATACTTGAATGACCTGGCGTGCCATGGTGGAATACAACTGCAGAATTTGAATCACATTCGTTATCTAGAAACTGAAGTTCGCGGCCATCGTGTAGTTTAAATTGTGTCATTTTTCAAACCTTAATAACTATACTGTTAGCAAGATGATCGTGTAATCCACGGCCATCTTTAGAGAAAACTGCTGGGATTACTAAGCAAATCAGGAATGTTCGAAGCAACACTTTTAGTGGCGCTACTAACTCACCGCTTTGAAAATCAACTACTTTCAATTTCATAATGCGTTGCCCGGCGGAAGCTTGGGTAAGGGCCGTTAAAATCCAGACTTCAATAAAAAATATCCCTAGACGAGCGAATTGCCCGTGGCCCAAGCTTCCAGCAAAAATGAAGCCCGAGACGATCGAGGACATGGCCCAATCCAGCATTAAAGCCAGGAACCGGCGGCCAAGACCTGCTTGTTTCATGCCTAAAGGGTAGTCCGAAGCCCACTCTCGACTCCCCCTTTAGATTACGAAACATGGCTGTAACACGGCGGTTAACCCTCCTTTACCGCGAACCTCTATATTTTCGCCATAACCAAACCTCATAGGTAGGCCCATTGATGCGCCCGCCAACGGCAGGATCCTTAATAGGAAATGAATCGGGAGAACTATGTTTAAGAATTCATCTGAAATCTTTGCCTTCATCAAGAAGGAAGATGTGAAGCTAATCGATGTTCGATTTATCGATCTACCAGGTATTCAGCATCACTTCAATGTTCCAGTTTCATCATTTGATGAAGCAGTCTTCACTGATGGTTTGATGTTCGACGGATCTTCAATCCGCGGCTTCCAAGCAATCCACGAATCAGATATGAAGTTGCTACCAGTACCGTCATCTGCTTTCGTTGATCCTTATCGCAAGGAAAAGACACTTGTAATTCTCTTCTCAGTGCATAACCCAGTTGATAATTCCCCGTACTCACGTGATCCACGTGGTGTTGTTGGTAAGGCTGTTGAATACCTCAAGGGAACTGGAATTGCTGATACGGCATTTTTCGCACCTGAAGCCGAGTTTTATGTATTTGATGCAGTGCGTTTCAAGACTGATATGCACGAGTCATACCACCACATTGATTCATATGAAGGTGCATGGAATACCGGCGCAGTTTCAGATCCTGATGGAACTCCAAACCGTGGTTACCGCACTCGCATCAAGGGCGGTTACTTCCCTGTTTCACCAACCGATCAATTCGCAGATCTTCGCGATGAGATGGTTATGAAACTAGAAGAAGTTGGCCTCCAAGTTGAACGGGCACACCACGAAGTTGGAACTGCCGGCCAAATGGAAATCAACTATCGCTTCAGCGACATTCTTACTGCAGGTGATGATGTAATGAAGTTTAAGTACGTCATCAAGAACACCGCTTGGGAAAATGGTAAGACAGCAACCTTTATGCCAAAGCCACTGTTTGGTGACAATGGTTCAGGAATGCACGTTCACCAATCACTTTGGAAAGATGGCAAGCCATTGTTCTTTGGTGATGGTTACGGAGATCTTTCAGATATGGCACGCTGGTATATCGGTGGCCTCTTAAAGCATGCTCCATCACTACTTGCTTTTACCAATCCGACTGTTAATTCATACCGTCGCCTAGTCCCAGGTTATGAAGCGCCAGTAAACCTTGTTTACTCAGCACGTAATCGTTCTGCTTGTATTCGTATCCCGATTACTGGATCTAATCCAAAGGCAAAGCGCGTTGAGTTCCGTTGCCCAGATCCATCTTCAAACCCATACCTAGCCTTTGCTGCAATGCTTATGGCAGGCCTTGATGGAATCCAAAACAAAATTGAGCCACCAAAGCCAGTTGATAAGGATCTCTACGAATTAGAGGGAGAAGAAGCGGCAGCTATTCCACAAGTTCCAGGTTCCTTATCTGAGGTTCTAGATAACCTTGAAAGGGATCATGAATTCCTTCTAAAGGGTGGCGTATTCACCAAGGATCTAATCGAAACTTGGATTGAATACAAGCGTAAGAACGAAGTTGACTACGTTCGCTTGCGCCCACAGCCAGCAGAGTTTGAGCTCTATTACGACATCTAAGAATCCCCGTCACCGGATTTAAGAAAGGCCCCCAAGAAATTGGGGGCTTTTGTCTTTTTGCATTTCTAAAGACTTAATTTGGCTAACTACTTGATAAGGTGAGCGCATTCAGGATTTGGAGAAGCTATGCACTTAAGTTACTTGCAAACAATGTTATTAGGTTTACTTCAGGGAATTACTGAACTCTTTCCAGTATCTAGCCTTGGACATGCGGTATTGGTGCCAGCTTGGGTTGGTGGCTCGTTGGGAAAGTTTGTCTCTGATAATAATGATTCCTATCTTTCGATTACAGTAGCGATGCACTTTGCAAGTGCAATTGCCCTTTTTATCGTTTTCCGTAGCCGTTGGGTCCTGCTAATCTCAAGTGGCTTAAAGGGACTTGGGAAAAAGTCCATGACGCCAACTCATGCTCATGCTTCACGGGTTTTTTGGCTAGTTCTAATTGCAACCATTCCAGCCGGCTTGCTTGGTATCGCTTTCCAAAAGAAGTTGACCAACCTCTTTGGAGATGCCAAATACACGGCAATTTTCTTGACAATTAACGGCATCATCTTGATAGTTGCCGAGCTTCTTACCGGTAAAGGTTCTACACATTTAGTAGCTAACGCCGATGAAGAAATTGCCAAACACATAGACATCAAACGTGCAATTGGTATCGGCTTTGGTCAGAGCGCTGCCCTCTTTGCAGGCATTAGTCGCTTTGGTATCACCATGAGCGCTGGACTAATCCGAGGCCTTAGCCATAGCGTGGCCGCAGACTTTGCCTTCTTGCTCTCACTTCCGATAATTGCTGCTGCAGCAGTAGTTAAATTGCCACATCTGGCGCATTTAAATGGAGGACTTGGTCCGGTTTTGGTGGGCTCGCTAGTTTCATTTTGCGCAACTTATGTGAGTATCAAATTTTTGGTTAAATGGTTTAAGACAAATACTCTTTACCCATTTGCTATCTATTGCTTGCTATTTGGCGTTTTTTCAATAATTAAGTTTGCCTAGCGTTTAACTGAAATATTAAGTACATCCAAGAACTTCTTAAAAGCCATAGGGATAAGGACTCCGATGGCTACGGCAATTTCCAAGTGACTCAAACGCGCGGAATGCTCACTGTAGATTGCTACAAAATACCCAGCGGCAAGAGTAAGAATAATTGCAGCCATATTGCGGTGAAAACGCAGTGTGCTTGCCCCAACGCAAACAACTACCGCCAGGTGAATATTGGTGTGACTACCAAATATCTTAGCGATGGTACCGGCCAGAATGACCGGGAGGATCAGTTTTAGCAACCCTTCAGTAATAGAGATTCTAATATTTAGTGGTGAGTTATATGGCTTTAAAGTGTGGCGAAATTCCGACCAGAGAAATGTGAGGAAAGACAGAGCAATTGGCACATTAAAGAAATAGAAATTGCTTTGGCTCCAAGTCATTGAGGAATTCTCTCAGTTTTAAAAGCAAAAACACCTGACTTTCACCCCTTTACAGGGTTATATTTCCCCCATGAACAAGAAAATCATTGCGGCACTCATTTCTATTGGTGCTTTAATTCTTCCGATCGCTGATGTTGCTCATGCGGTGCCAACCAAGCCAGCCGTTAATGGAGGCGAGGGCGGTGAAGGTGGCGAGGGCGGTGGCGAAGGTGGATCTGCAATCCTTGTCCTTGGTGGCGCAGTAATTGTTATCGGCGGACTTGGATATTTAATAGGACGCCGCAAGAAGTAAAAGTGTTTGGCGTAATTAGCTACAAATAGCGCTATCCCTAGGCATAGGGTAAATTTCTACTTGCAAAGCATTTGCAAATAGATTTCGGAGCCCCATGAACGAAGTAGTCAGAGATATCGCGCGCGTGCCCATACGCGAGCGTCTGACCAATGAGGAATGGCGCCGGATGGCAGCCATGTTTGGCTTCATTCTTTTCCTCCATGTAGCTGGCGCTGTACTCATGTTCTCGGCAGTAAACGGAAATTACAAACTTGGTGATGGAACATTGTTTGGTTGGGGTACAGCCGCTCTGGCATACACCCTTGGCATGCGCCACGCTTTTGACGCCGATCACATCAGCGCAATCGATAACACAACTAGAAAATTAATGTCAGAAGGAAAGCGACCACTGGCCGTTGGTTTCTTCTTCTCGCTGGGTCACTCCTCGGTGGTAGCAACTCTTACGATCTTGCTCAACTTTGGAATAAAGGCCTTAGGCACGCAACTAAAGGATAAAAACTCTGGCCTTCACCACTACACCGGTCTGGTCGGAACCACAGTTAGTGGCGCATTTCTTATGTTTATTGCAATTCTAAATCTTGTAGTTCTAGTTTCAATAGTTAAAGTTTTTGTAGCAATGCGACGCGGGCTATACAACGAGGAAGAACTAGAAAAACATCTAGATTCACGCGGATTTTTAATGCGCTTTTTTGGACCAATTGCTCGTCGAATTGATGCCAGCTGGAAGATGTATCCACTAGGAATTCTCTTTGGGCTTGGCTTTGATACCGCTACCGAAGTAGGTCTCTTAGTCTTAACTGGATCCTCGGTAATTGCTGGACTTCCATGGTGGGCCATTCTTTCTTTGCCGTTCTTCTTTGCTGGCGGCATGTCCCTACTGGATACCATCGATGGCTCATTTATGAACTTTGCTTATGGCTGGGCATTTTCTAAACCAGTTCGCAAGGTTTACTACAACATCATTATTACTGGCCTCTCGGTTGGAGTTGCCCTTTATGTGGGTGGTCTTGAATTACTCCAAGTACTTGCCAATCAATTGGAATTAACTGGTGGTCCTTGGGAATATGTGAAGTCATTTAATCTAAATTCTGCCGGCTACATTATTGTTGCAGCATTTGTCATAGTTTGGTCGGTGGCTCTCTTAATTTGGAAATACGCAAACATTGAGGCACGTTGGCATGATCGTGCTCACGCTTCACAATTGGCAAGAGGTGAAAATACTGATCACGTTGCCGCAGGTATTGAATTAGGTGCGATTAAAGAGGGTTTCAAGATCGATTAACGTCTGACCTGTCATACGTGAGAGGATGCCTTAGTGATTGCCACTCAAAGCGTTGAACTCCGAGCTGGCGCAAGACTCTTAGTTAAAGACGTTTCAGTACGTATTAACCATGGCGATCGAATTGGATTCGTAGGCCGAAATGGTGCCGGGAAATCAACCCTTGCAAAATGCCTAGCTGGTGAGAACTTGCCGGCCGGCGGTCAGATAACACGAACCGGGTCTATTGGTTATCTCCCCCAAGATCCTCGTACTGGCGATCAAGAAGAGTCGGTAATCAATCGAATCCTTTCAGCCCGTGGGCTTGATCAAATTGTTATGCGTATGCGAAAGGCCGAAGAGGCAATGGCTAGCGCTACTCCAGAAGAATTAGAACTTGCACTTGAGCGCTACTCCAGGGTGGATAGTGAATTCAATGCAGCCGGCGGATATAGCGCGCAAGCCGAAGCAGAATCAATTGCCACAAACCTTGGATTACCAGAGCGACTATTTGAAGAACCTATCCAAGTACTTTCTGGTGGTCAGCGTCGACGAGTTGAATTAGCACGCCTGCTATTTTCTGGTTCAGACACGCTCCTACTTGATGAACCAACTAACCACTTGGACGCGGAGTCGATCACCTGGCTGCGCGAATATCTTGCAAAGTATTCTGGTGGATTAGTAATCATCTCTCACGATGTGAACTTGATTGAAACTGTCGTAAATAAAGTTTTCTATATAGATGCCAACCGAAATGTGATTGACGTCTATAACATGGGCTGGAAGAAGTATCTGCAACAACGCGAAGTAGATGAACACCGCCGCAAGAAAGAACGCGCAATTGCCGAGAAGAAGGCAGAAATCTTACAAAAGCAGGGTGAGAAGATGCGGGCAAAGGCCTCTAAGGCAACTGCTGCGCAAGGTATGTTACGTCGCGCTGAAGCACTTGTTTCAAATCTAGAAGATGTGCGAAGGAGTGACAAGGTTGCAAAACTT
>CAIJOE010000030.1 GCA_903822245.1 uncultured Actinomycetes bacterium | reverse complement strand
TACCTTTCTTACTTTGAAAGCAAGCGAACCCCCTTCACCATCCCAGGACATAAACAAAAAGCTGCTCGCCTAGATGCTGGCCTTGGACTGGTAGTAGATAGTGATATCCCCCTTTATGGTGGGCTAGATGAAATTAAGTTAACCAATCAGACGCTGCGCAAGGCAGAAGCACTGGCTGCAAAACTTTGGGGTTCTGATTTCGCCAGATTTTCTACAGGCGGTTCAACTCACGCCAATCAAGCAATCATTTTGGCACTTGGAAAACCCGGCGAGAAGATCGCAGTTTCTAGAACTGCCCACCGATCAGTTTTAAGCGCGCTAGTTCTTGCCGGTTTAGAACCAATCTGGCTCGCCCCTGAGATTGACCAAGCAACTGGTGTGCCAATTGGCATCGCCTTAGCTGAATTTAAAAAAGTCATCGACCAAAAACCAATTGCACTGCTACTTACCGAACCTGGTTATCTAGGAACACTATCTGATCTGCCAGCCCTAATAAGTCAAGCGCATGCTCACAAGATTCCAGTGATTCTAGACGCAGCATGGGGTGCTCACTTTGGTTTTCATACTGATTTACCAAAGCATGCATTCCAACTAGGGGCAGATGCCTTGATTACTTCTACCCATAAAGCACTTCCTGGCTACAGTGCCTCAGCGCTACTTCTAGCAAATGGAAAATACTTAAACCTGGCTCGAATCGAACAATCTTTTGAAACAACTCACACCACCTCACCAGCTGGTGCTCCCCTTGCTTCAATTGATGCCACTCGCGCACTGCTGGAAACTAGGGGCAAAGAATTAATAAATGAGCTGCTAGAAAATATTACTTTCTTTAAATCAGCCGTCCAAGCAAATTTTGATCTGCCAATATTCCTTAATACTTCAGATTTTGCGCCAAATAGATTTGATCCAACCAAGATTGTTCTGCGCGTCCAACAACTTGGCTCATCTGGTGTCGAAATTGAAAAAGCGCTTGGTGAGCACGATATTAGAGTTGAAATGGCTGATCGAGACACCGTGGTATTTCTAGCAACGCTAGCCGATGAGCGAAGTGACTTTGAGAAGTTGGCCGCAGTCCTTGTCCCAATCCTTAAGAAGTTGCAAGGCGCGCCAAGAAAATCTGCAACTGCCCTTAGTTGGTCAGTAGTTCCAATTAGAGGTATTTCTATGCGCGATGCCTATTTTGCAAATACCGAACTTGTTAGCGCAGAAGAAGCTGTTGGAAGAATCTCGGCAGATTTAATTGCGCCATACCCGCCAGGGGTTGCAGTTGTTGCCCCCGGTGAGGTTCTAACCGAGCAGATTGTTTCTGGGCTAAAGGCCTGCAAGCAAGCTGGGGTTCGCATCGCCTATGCAAGCGACCCAACCCTTAGTTCCTATCGCGTAGTTGTCTAATTCCTACATTTACTAGTTTTATATTAATTTTATATTAACCAGTTACTAATCTCAGTAGAGCCAAGCAAGCAACGAGATTATTGACAGGAATTAAGGATAAATCGGGATAAACTTAAATATGCGCAAGTTATTGGCAGTCCTAATTCCGCTAGCCCTTGTTTTGACTTCCTGTTCAAGTGGCAAGCCAGCTAAGCCAATCAAACCAATTAAGCCAGCGGTAGTTGCCTCCTATAAAGCGCCCACTGATTGCAAAACCACCAGCATTATTGCCGCCCTACCTAAAGACATTCCAAACCCAGTCTTTATTGATACTCCCTGGCAACCTGCGCCTGGAACAGAACTTGCCGATGTATTAAACAATGGTGGGATCGCTTGTTCATATGGAAACCAATCCGCCGAGATTGGCGCCACTATTTTTTGGGTAAATGACAAAGGCTTCTATGACAAACGAGTAACTGACTGGTTGGCAAAAGGTTATGAAAAAGTAGATATTCCAAACCTTGATGAAAGTTCTGCATATTTACTCTTTAAGCCAGTCTCAGCTACCCAAGAGTTTCATATTTGGACATTGAACTTTCTTTATCAAAGCATCTGGCTGCAAGTAAGTGGCACATTCATCAATGATCTAACACAAGGCCAGCCAATTATCCAAGCAGCAGTAAATTCCCTAACAAAGTTGTAAGTGTTATAGGCGTTATAGGACTGCTGCCTCTAAGTCTTTGATAATAATCTTTGACATCCCAAGCATGGCCTTCATCGCTCGATCTGCCTTTGCTGGATTTGGATTACCCAAGCACTCACCCAACTGCTTTGGAATGATCTGCCAGGAAAGGCCAAACTTATCTTTTAGCCACCCACAATTACCTGCTGTGCCACCAAATGCGATCAGCGCATCCCAATACATATCGACTTCTAGCTGACCATCACAATTGATCATGATGGAAAAAGACTCATTAAATTTAAAGTGGGGCCCACCATTTAGCGCTGTGTATTGGGCGCCAAGTAGCTCAAAAGAGATTGTGAAGACTTTATTCTCATTGCCTCGGGCAATGTGGTGGATCTTTCCAGCCTTAAAGACATCTAAGTAATGGGTGACCGCTTCTTCGGCTTCGCTATCAAACCAGAGCATGTGGCTAAGTGTTGTCATGGTCAAAATCTATCGGATGGTCAATCAAAGCCCTAAAATTATTGCCATGAGTGAATTTAAAGATGAATACGAGGACGAAGTAATCCAGAGGTGGGGCGATAGCCCTGCCTATGCGCAATCAAAAGAGCGGACTTCAAAATATTCACATAAAGATTTCCAAGCAGCCAAAGTTGATCAAGAAGCGGTTACCGAGAAGTTTGCCTATGCCTTTGGTAACTCATTAGGGGCTAGCTCTAAACAAGCCCAACAAGCGGTAGTCGAACATAGAGCAGCAATATCTAAGTGGTTTTATGAGTGCTCAGTTCAGATGCAGAAGAATTTAGCGCTGATCTATGTGCAGGACCCAAGATTTAAGAAGTATTACGACGATCGAGCCCGAGGTTTAGCGCAATTTGTCCACGATGCAATCATGGCTCAGTAGCGCTTTGATTTAAGCGGATCTAGCTTGCGCTTTTAACTTCGCATTTACAAATTTGCTCATCAGAATAAGGCGCAAGTGCTTCGGCAATATGCTCACCGCAACCTGACCAAGTTACCTTGCTGCACTTCTCACATTTAACTGCGCTACACATTTTTAAATCCTGCCTTTTCCTTTAGAGTTATAAAGATATCAAAGTACTCTAGATCACATTCTAACCTCTTGAACGTATCTTACTTTCAGACTTGCCTTCCAGGCAGAAGAAGATACTCAGTCAAAAGAAACTTTGCCGAAGAGATAGACTTTTCATATGAGCAAACTATTTGAGCCGCTAAAACTACGATCAGTAACTTTCAATAATCGTGTTTGGGTCTCCCCGATGTGTCAGTACTCAGCAACAAATGGGTTTGTTGGTAGTTGGCATCAAGCTCATCTTGGTTCATTTTCAACTGGCGGACCAGGCTTGATCATGGTTGAGGCTACGGGAGTAGTTCCAGAGGGGCGGATATCGATTGGATGTCCTTCAATAGAGGACCAAGCCCACGCCACGGCCTTTAAATCAATAATTGATTTTGCCCACAGCCAAGATGTGAAAATTGGAATTCAATTAGCGCACGCTGGTCGTAAAGCATCAACTATGCGACCAAATGATGACCACCCAATGGCCGGGCCACAAGATGGCGGCTGGCAAATCGTTTCTGCCTCCCCCATTGCATTTCATGGCTATCCAGAACCACATGAATTAACAATTCCAGAGATTAAAAAAATAGTTGAAGAATTTGTATCTGCTGCAAAGCGCGCAGTTGCAGTCGGATTTGATGTTATTGAAATCCACGCGGCTCACGGCTATTTATTCCACCAGTTCTACTCACCGTTAAGTAATAAGCGCACCGATGAATACGGTGGGGATTTTAGCGGTCGCACTAAATTCCTACTCGAGGTAACAAAGGCGGTTAGAGGCGCGATAGCTGATACAACACCACTCTTCGTTCGAATCTCAGCAACTGATTGGGTCGATGATGGATGGAACCTAGTTGATTCAATAGAACTTTGTACTCAATTAAAAGCCCTAGGCGTTGATTTGATTGATGTTTCTAGTGGTGGAAATGTTCACAATGCGCCAATCAAAGCAACTCCTGGCTTTCAAGTTCCTTTTGCTACCGCAATTAGAACTGAGGTCGGTATTCCAACTACTGGAGTTGGTCTAATTACGGAGCCAGAACAAGCCGAACATATAGTTACAAGTGGTGAGGCTGATGCTGTATTCCTGGCCCGAGCAATGCTTAGAAATCCAAGATGGGCCCTAAACGCCGCCGAAAAGCTGGGCGTTAAAATCCCTTGGCCAATCCAGTTAGAGCGCGGGCGAACTATTTAATTCTGATACACCTTCAAACTTAGGTCTTATCTGACTTTAACCGATTCGAATCTTTTCCGACTTACCGGCAAAAAATCCTGTTGCGCCAAGTAAAAGGGC
>CAIJOE010000029.1 GCA_903822245.1 uncultured Actinomycetes bacterium | reverse complement strand
GCTGCATTTGGGTTGGAGCCAATGGCGTAAATTGAACGACCAAACTTTGTGTAGCGCAGTGTGATCGCGCCAAGAATTGCGAGTCCAGCAAAGATAATAATGGGGAGGGGAATATTGAGTGGTTGAGCGGTTCCTAGCCAATCAAAGTTGTTCATTCCAACTGTTTGACCATTGCCAATAAGCAAGGCGACTCCGTAAAGGAATCCCAAGCCACCAAGTGTTGTAATCAAAGCGTTGACACCAATTACGGTGACAATGAAACCGTTAAAGCAACCAAAAGCCAGACCGAATGCCAGGACTGCCAGCATTCCAAGCCCGACTCCGTGATGATTAACAACCTGGGCCAACATCATTCCCGACACTGCAGCCGCAGAGCCAACAGAAAGATCAATCTGACCGGCGATGATGAGGAAGGTTGATGGAATGCAGACAATTCCGGTTACAGCAGCGTTGGCAAGAACGTTTTTAAAGTTTTCTACCTGAAAGAAGTACTCACTTGCGATGGTGAAGTAAGCCATCATAAGAATCAGAACACCGATCAGTGGTGCTGTATCAGGAATCTTGCGACGCTTCTTTGCGTCATCTTCGCTAGTTTGTACCTTTGATCCAGCTCTAAGTTTCACCATTTTTGTCTTGCTCCTAACTGGATGCTGCTATGAGTTTATTTGCTTCAACTAAATCATCTGTAAATTCTGCAGAAATCGCTCCACGAGAGACAACTATTGCTCTATCTGCAAGAAGTACGACTTCTTCATAATCAGATGTTGCCACCAAAACTGCCATGTTGCTCTCTTTTGCTTGTTTTCGAATAATTTCATAAATGTCCCTGCGTGCTCCAACATCTACGCCACGAGTAGGTTCCACTAGAAGAAGAATATTTACCTTCGCTTCAAACCAGCGACCAAGAAGAACTTTTTGCTGGTTACCACCAGAGAGTGTGGCAATTTCCTGGCTTGGGCCGCGACGAGCGCTGATACTGAGTGCGTCTGACCAGTACCCATATGCAGCTTCTTCATCCATTTTGCGAATAAAGCCAGCTTTTGCCATGCGTGCCCATGAAGCCACAGATAAATTTTCAGCGACTGAACGGATTGCGAACGAACCTAAACGTTGACGATCGGCTGGCAGGTAACCAATTTTCTTAGAAGTAGAATCTTGCGGTGACTTGGGGGTGAATCGCTCGCCATATACATCGATAGTCCCAGAAGTGATAGGGCGAAGTCCAAAAATGCTTTCAAGGATTTCAGATGTTCCCGAACCAATTTTTCCAAATAGGCAGACAACTTCACCCGCATTAACATTGAAGGAAATATCCTTAAAGACCGAGGTATCAGAGAGGTCTTTGACTTCCAGTGCAACGGTGTGTCCTCGAGAAACCTCTGGGCGAGAATTCTTTTCTGCAGCGTGACCTAGCATCGCAGTGACGAGTGCATCGCGACTCACATCTTTGGCAACTTCGTTGAGAACAGAGCTTCCGTCTCGCAAAACTTGTACTCGGTCTGCGACGCGAGCAACTTCATCCAAACGGTGGGTAATGTAAACCATCCCCACGCCTTGTGCTTTTAATTGATCCATAACTTTAAATAAGCGCTCGACCTCAACATTGGAGAGAGCTGCGGTTGGTTCATCTAGAACCAGAATTTTTGCATTCTGAATAAGTGCTCGAGCAATTTCCAATAATTGTCGTTCTCCTACGCGGAGAGATCCTGCTTCGGCGTCTAGGGGAATATCGACTTCCAGGCGCTCAAGAACCTGCTTAGCCTTTTCTCGCAACTCTTTCCAGGCGACCTTACCGCCGGAAGTAGGCCACTGACCAAGAAAAATATTTTCTGCAACCGATAAGGATGGGGCATCGTTGAGCTCTTGGAAGATCATTCGGATACCTAGATCACGTGCTTGGTAAACATTGAGCCCTGATAGCTC
>CAIJOE010000028.1 GCA_903822245.1 uncultured Actinomycetes bacterium | reverse complement strand
GCTCCCAAGCTCGAATAGTTGGGGCTTTGACGTTGAGTAAAATAGCAAACTCAGTCTGACTGAGCTGGAGGAGATCCTCTCGGAGATGTTTGATCTTACGGGAATTCCAGCTAGGAGGGGGTGCTGGGAGTTCTCTCACTTTGCCTTGGAGCTTCTTCCCTCCTCGGCGGTGTTCAAGTACTTCCTGGAGACCATCAATGAGTTCTTGTTCAATAGTTGCCTTTTTACGCATAATTTAAATTCTCCTATGCTTCCTTCTTAATTTCAGCAACGAGTTGAGCCACCAGTTTCTTCCCTTGCGGCGACAAATCATCAGCTTCGTCTTTACTATAGAAAACTATTAGAAAAGTTTCCTCGCAAGGGAACTCGGGGACGGAGTAGATATTGAATTTTCCACACCTTTCTATTTGATGAAGAGCCTCAAAAAATCAGCCTAGGTCGAGGTAGCTCTGTTACAAAGCGTTTCCTATATCCTGTCGAATCCAAGATAGACGTTGGCCTCGGGTAAGCACCCAGGGTGTCTGACCTCGGTCCACTATTGGAACGTGATTTTACGAATCCGGTGACCAACCGCTTCAGCCACGTAAAGATTTCCAGACGTGTCTACAGCTAACCCATCGGGAGCATTGAAGGTTGCCTGAGTGCCCGTGCCATCGGCAGAGCCAGAGACGCCAGCAGTCCCAGCTAAGGTTGTGACGACGGCAACCTGAGTTGCGCTACTGCTACTGTTATGTTCGTGACCCCCATTTGACCTCGACACCTACAAAAGGTGACCAAAATGGAAACGCAAGGCAGCTACTCTGGAGCGAAAAGACGATTTAGTCGGGCTCAAAAAGAGCAAATACTTCAAGAACATAGAGAGCAAGGAATACCGATATCGCAACTTGCTAGAAAAAATGGTATTCACGCAGTCACTGTAGGCTCAATAAGAAGCGGATATTGCGGATAATGCGGATGAATGGATTAGTCTATCCAAAAGTTGGCGCGGCACGAACTCACGAGGCCACGGGAAAAGTAATGACTCTTCATTCAAACACAAGATGGTGTTCGGATTGTTTTGAAATTAAGTGTTTTGATGGCCAGAAAGTATTCGTAATGTTTGCATTGGACACCTGCGATCGAGAAGTAATTGAATATATAGCGAAAAAAGAGCCTATGATAGCGGCCGACGTTCAAAGCCTGATGATAGCATCCGTTGAAAAACGATTCAATTCAACCCGCGCACCCCGAGTGATTCAATTCCTCACTGATCGAGGTGCAATTTATAGAGCCAGGGAAACAAAATCAATCGGGCTATCACTCAATCTCCAATCGTGCTTCACAATGGCTTATAGCCCCGAGAGCAACGGCATGGCAGAAGCATTGGTGAAGACAATTAAGAGAGATTATGTCTACGCCAATGATTGCATCGATCCAGAAACGGTATTGGAAATGCTTCCTAATTGGATCAAAGATTACAACGAGAATGCACCGCATTCAGCACTTGGCATGCTCAGTCCAATGGAATATAGAAAGAACGTCAGCTAACACTCTGTCGATTCAATTGGGGTCTAATCCAAAGATAAAGTGATGACAACTACAGGTATAAATTACTATTTAAATAAATAAGAATTATCATTAAAAGAATAAATAGATCAACCATGCGCT
>CAIJOE010000027.1 GCA_903822245.1 uncultured Actinomycetes bacterium | reverse complement strand
CTCAAGGCTAGGTGCGCTTACTACTCGAACCTTTATCTTTTCCGACTTTAGAAGTTCTGCTGCGGCTATTGCCACACTTACTTCAGACCCGGTAGCTATAAGAATTACATCCGGAGTTCCATCGCTTTCACAAATAACATAAGCACCTTTTGCAACACCTTCAGCTGAGCCACATGAAGTTCGATCTACTACTGGAAGATTCTGGCGAGATAGTGCAAAACCTGCAGGCTTTCCACGCTTAATCACTTCGCGCCAAGCAACGGCAACCTCATTGGCATCTGCGGGGCGAATAATTGTGAAGTTAGGTATTAAACGAAGTGATGCGATGTGTTCTACTGGTTGGTGCGTTGGACCATCTTCACCTAATCCGATTGAGTCATGCGTCCAAATGAAAATGGTCGGAATATCCATAATGGCGGCCAAGCGCACTGAGCCACGCATGTAATCGCTAAATACTAAGAATGTTCCACCGAATGGACGAGTTAAACCATGAAGGGTTATTCCGTTAAGAATTGCTCCCATTGCATGTTCGCGGATTCCGAAGTGAATAATTCTTCCAAATGGATCAGCACTCTTCATCGCGCTACTTGCAGGCAGGAAAGACCCTCCATCTTCAATTGTCGTGTTATTACTTTCGGCTAAATCTGCAGAACCTCCCCAAAATTCAGGTAGAACTTTAGCTATGCCATTTATTACTTTTCCAGAAGCAGCTCGAGTTGCAATATCTTTACCGGGCTCGAAGGTAGGAATTGAAGATTCCCAACCTTTCGGCAGTTCACGTTTTTCAAGACGCTTTAATAATGTTGCAGCCTCTGGATTTGCAATTTGCCACTTAGCAAACTTCTCGTTCCAAACTTTGTGTAACTCTGCGCCTCTGCGGCCAACTTCTCTGGCGTGCTTGATTACATCATCTGGCGCAATAAATGATTGGGTTGGGTCTAGTCCCAGCTCTACCTTAGTTGCTGCGATCTCTTCTGCTCCGAGAGCTGAACCATGAGACTTTGAGGTTCCTCGTGCCTTAGGCGCTGGCCAGGCAATCACAGTCTTTAAACGAATTAGGGTCGGCTTATTTGTAACACTCTCAGCTCGGAGCATTGCTTTTTCCAAAGCTTCTCTATCAACGTCACCATCACTCTTGGTGGCCACTTCAATAACGTTCCATCCGTATGCCTTATATCTACCGCTTACATCTTCAGTGAAGGCAACGTGAGTATCTCCTTCAATTGAAATACGGTTGTCATCATAAATAACTTTCAAGTTGCCCAGCTCTTGAGTTCCAGCGATTGAAGATGCTTCAGCACTCATTCCTTCTTGCAGATCCCCATCAGAAGCAATTACCCAAATATTATGATCAAAGAGATCCGTTTTGCCTTGCGGATCAAGCAAGCCTTTTTCAAATCTGGCACCCATGGCCATACCTATTCCACTTGAAATTCCAGAACCCAGTGGGCCAGTGGTTATTTCAACGCCTTTTGTATGACCATATTCTGGGTGGCCTGGAGTTAGTGAGCCAGAAGTTCTAAAAGACTGAAGGTCCTTTAATTCAAGTCCATATCCGGAAAGGAAGAGTTGCACATATAGAGTCAGGGAGGAGTGACCGGCAGATAAAACAAATCGATCACGGCCCAGCCAATTTGGATCTGCTGGATCATGCTTCAAAATGCGCTGGAAAAGAGTGTATGCAACAGGAGCAAGTGACATTGCAGTGCCTGGATGGCCATTACCAACTTTTTGAACTGAATCCATGGCTAGAGCGCGGCTTATTGCCACAGCCTTATCATCTAGTTCTGTCCAGTTATTTCGCACTACGTTCATTATTTTCCTTTACTTATTGATGTATTACTACTAGCAGAAGTGTAGAGATTCCAAGCCGTCACCCATACTAGGGTCGCACCAATCAAATGGGCTGCTACAAGTAATTCTGGCAACTTTGTGAAATATTGGATATATCCGATTGCACCCTGGCTCAAAGCGATCAACAGGAAAATAAAAGCCTGTTTTCCAAAAGTAGATCGAACTTGCTCATTTTCGGTTGCACGAATGATCAATAGAAGTGCGATGGTAATTGAAATAAGAGTGATAACAATGTCGGCATGGATCCAAGAAATGGTTCTTTCATCAAAGTGATAGCGCTGAGCCTGGATATCTCCAGCATGTGGACCAGTCCCCGTTACGAGTGTTCCGACTAGTAGAACTAGCAAGGTTAAACCCAAAACTATTTTCAAGACCAAACCAGTGGTAGCCCCTATTTCAATTTTTGACTTGTTAAAAATTCGATTTCTAAGCGATAAAGCGCCAGAGATTAGTGGGATAGTTAAAATAAAATGACCAGATACGGTAATTGGATTGAGCTTTGTTAAGACGGT
>CAIJOE010000026.1 GCA_903822245.1 uncultured Actinomycetes bacterium | reverse complement strand
GCTGACATGATCGCAACCAAAGAAGCAAGGGCTGCGATTGACGTAATGGTTCCGATGCCACTAAATCATTACTTGAAGCCAATTCAGGTTGCTTACCTTCTGATTTGGCTAACTAGTATGGAAAATTCCCATACGACAGGGCAGACAATCTATATAGATGGTGGATCAGATGCCGCTCTGCGTGGGGATAATGTTTGGAGTTAGTTAACTGACATCTCCAGCACGCCTGCGACGGACGTTATCGCTCCATACTGCGAGGATAATCACGATACCGACCACAACGTATTGCCATTCTTGTTGTAGTTCTAGAATACGTAAGCCATTAATCAAAACAGACATGATCAGTGCGCCAATAATTGTTCCTCTGATGGACCCTTTGCCACCGAGAATAGAGGTTCCACCAATAATTACCGCTGCGATTGCTTCAAGTTCATAACCAAGTCCAAGGTCAGGCTGAGCAGAACCAAGACGTGATGTAAGTACTACGGCGGCAAGACCAACGTAAGCACCACAAAGTGCATAAATAGCAATCAACCAGCGGTTAACTTTTACTCCGGAGAGCTTGGTTGCTTCGGCATTTGAGCCAATAGCAAATGTGTATCGGCCAAGGACAGTGCGGTTCAATATAATTGATGCAATCGTTGCGCCAACAAAGAGAATAGTTACGCCATTTGGAATCTGGGGAATTAGATTTCCTTGGGCAATTTGATCCCAACCTTTAACACCGTCTGCGAAGTGAATTGGGCGCATTTGAGAGATGATCAGCGCTAAGCCTTGCGCGGCCTTCATTGTCGCAAGAGTTGCAATAAATGGTGGAAGTCTTAACAGGGTAATTAAAATTCCATTAACTACGCCAACAAAGGCTCCCATCACAATGCCAACAATCACACCGCCAGTTAGGTTCAAGTGCCAAGCAACGACCAACTTGCCGACCATAATTGCACAAAGCGCGGTTCCAGTTCCGATAGAAAGATCAATACCACCGGTAATAATGACGAAGGTAATTCCAATTGCAAGTAGCCCGGTAACCGATGTGGACATCAAAATGCCGTTTGAGACGTTGGCCCAAGAGTAGAAGACAGGACGCATGATTGAGAAGAAGGCAAAAAGGACTACAAGTGAGCCAAGAGCTAGTACTTGACCTAATTCGCGTCGAACAATCTCTTTAATCCTGCTCTCGCCTTGAATCTCATCCCCAATTGATTTCGCTACATCTGACATTTTCTCTCTCTTCCTTAGTCTCGGTACTTAGTTGCATATTGCATGATGGCCTGCTGGCTTGCATCTTTATTATCAATAATTCCAGTCAATCGACCTTCGCACATGACTGCAATTCGATCTGACATACGTAACACTTCAGGTAGTTCAGAGGAGATCATGATGATTGATTTTCCTTCTGACGCCAACTTGGCAAGTAGTTTGTAAATTTCATCTTTCGCACCTACGTCGATACCTCGGGTTGGCTCATCAAAAATTAAGATATCGCAGTTTCGGGTAAGCCACTTTGCAATGACGACCTTTTGCTGATTTCCGCCCGATAGGTTCTTCACATATTGCTTCTCGGAAGGAGTCCTAATCTTCAGTTGGGCAATTGACTCGCGAGCCATCGCAGCAGCAGGTCGGGTTTTTAGGAAGCCAAACTTGTTTGAAAAAATAGGGATCGAAGCCAAGATAATGTTAAACGTTACATTCTGAATAAGTAATAAACCAAAACGTTTGCGGTCTTCAGAAAGGTAGCCAATGCCTGCATTAACCGCATCTGAGGGGCTCTTGATATGTACTTCTTTGCCATTTAAGAAGATGGTGCCTTGAGTCTTGGGATCTGCGCCGATGATTGCACGGGCAAGTTCTGTTCGTCCAGATCCCATTAGACCAGCAAACCCTAGAATTTCACCACGCTTGAGTTCAAAGGAAACTGATTTCAAAAGGCTTCGAGTTGAGACCCCTTCAACCTTGAGAATGGTTTCATTGTGTTGAACACTTCCGGCCGGACGTTGGTCTTGATCAACGGTGCGACCCACCATCAAAGAAATAACTTCAGGAATATCGGTCTCGGTAGTTTTGAGCGTTTTTACATATTCGCCATCTCGAATAACAGTGATTCGATCTGAGATCTGTTCGAGTTCTTCCAAGCGGTGTGAGATATAGACAACGCCTTTTCCCGCCGCCTTTAGCGTGCGGATGATTTTGAAAAGGGATTCTGTTTCGGCGGGGGTAAGTGAGGAGGTTGGTTCATCCATGATGATGACATCGCCTCTGTAGGAAACAGCCTTGGCAATTTCAACCATTTGCTGTTTTGCAATAGTTAAGTTTCCAACGAGAGTTTTAGGGTCGAGGTTGAGATTTAGCTCATCAAGTAGCTTCTGCGCAGCCCTATTTTGCTTACCATCATTTAGAAATACTCGGCCCTTTCGGCGGTCTTCTCGGCCGATAAAGATATTTTCAGCAACGGTTAAATGAGGCATCAAATTAAGTTCTTGATGAATGATGCTGATGCCTAGGTGGTGCGCCTCAATTGGGCTGTTTACATTTACGTGATTGCCGTTATAGGTGATTTCACCAGAATCCTTCTTGTAGATACCGGAGAGAATCTTCATCAAGGTAGATTTTCCAGCACCATTCTCACCCACGAGTGCATGAACTTCACCCTTATTTAAATCAAAGTGAACATTATTCAATGCCTTAACGCCAGGAAATTCTTTGCTTACTCCAGAAAGAGACAAGAGTTGAGCAGTTGCCATTTATCCCCCAAGTTATGCTAAAAGGTCTCATCCATTTCAAGATGGTTCAAAGGTAATCATATTCAGGTTTTGCGCTAATGACCACACCTGATTTAAAAAACCAGCCTGAGAGATTTGGAAAATGAAAGAAGGCCGGGATTTCATCCCGGCCTTCTTTACTGAATTTACTACTTAGTTGTAGAGATCAGCTGCGATCTCTGGCTTTGTGATTGTTGCTGCATCGTAGTAGTAGAAACCGGTGTCGATAAGTGACTTTGGAACAGTCTTGTTGCGAACATAGTTCACAAGAGCTTCAACTGTCTTTGCACCAATACCGATTGGATTTTGAGTGATCGCACCAGACTGTAGGCCTGACTTAATGTTTGCAATCTGTTGTGAACCTGAGTCAAAGCCAATTAGCTTAACTTTGCCCTTGTTAACCTTCGCGGCCTTGAATGCTTGGCCAGCCCCGATTGCTACACCTTCGTTTGTGCCATATACGCCACGAAGATCCTTGTTAGCTACAAGAGCTGTAGTAACGATATCTTGTGCCTTCTGAGCATCTCCACCTTCAGAGTATTGTGTTGGAAGAAGAGTTACCTTTGGGAACTTCGCCTTCATTTCGTTGATGAAACCATCACGACGGTCAATACCTGTTTGGTTTGTCTGTGAGTGACCAACGACAAGAACCTTGCCTTTGCCACCGATTAGTGCAGCCATCTTGTCAGCAGCAAGCTTTCCTGCTGCAAGGCTGTCTGTGTATGCCACGCCGAGAGCTGTTGTTGATGCAGTTCCAAGAGTACCTGGGCACTTAGCAGCTGTATCGAACATGTAAACAGGGATTCCTGCTTTGTTAGCAGCTGCAAGGTGTGAACATGACTCTGTTGTTCCAAGAGCTGCGTAACCGATTGCATCTGGCTTGGTAGCAATTGCGCCATCAAGCATTTCTAGTTGCTTATCAAGCATTGTTTCTGAAGCAGGTCCTTGGAAGTGAACTGTTGCGTTCATCTTCGCAGCCTGATCAACGGCACCCTTTTTGACGGCTTGCCAGAATTGGTGAGTTTCACCCTTTGAAATTAGTTCAAGCTTAAGTGGATCAGCAGCATGAGCAACTACGCCTGTGCTAACTGAAAGACCGAGTGTTGCGAAGGCAACAACTGCAGTAATTAGCTTCTTGTTCATCATCTATTCCCTTTCGAAAGCAGCGGAATCGCTGTTGGGT
>CAIJOE010000025.1 GCA_903822245.1 uncultured Actinomycetes bacterium | reverse complement strand
TCTATTTCAGGCTGGTTCGCACGGAAGCACATTTGGCGGAAATCCAATTTCTTGCGCCGCTTCGCTAGCAGCAATAGCGGTCATAGAGAATGAGGGGCTACTTAAAAGAAATAGGGATCTAGAGATCACAATCAAGTTGGAAATTTCTAAAAATCCTATTGTCCAAACCGTTCGCGGAAGTGGCCTACTTCTTGGAATAGTGCTTAAGCAAGATGTGGCTAAGGAATTCGTTGCCAAACTTCAAGACAAATCGATTTTGGCTAATGCTCCAGCATCAAATGTAATTCGCTTGGCTCCACCATTAATTATCACTGATGATCAAATCTTTGAATTCACGAAAGCATTTAAAGAGGTAGCGGTTGGTTATGAACGTTAAGACAATAATAAGTTCTTCGCAAAGACGGGCTCTTGTTGCAAAGATGATCAAGGGGGGATTGGTTGAATCGCAATCCCAATTAGTGAAGTTATTGAGTCGCGAGGGAATCCGAGTTACCCAGGCAACTGCCAGTCGGGACCTTGAGGATTTGGGGGCAATAAGAGTTCGCGACGATGCTGGGCTATTGCACTACCAATTCCCGGCTGAGATAAATACAAAGTCTGGAGGTACGCCAGACTTGATTTTGAGCGTGACAGCCAGCGGAAATCTTGCGGTGGTACGTACACCACCTGGCGGCGCACAATTGTTGGCTAGTGCTATCGATCGTAATTCTCTAAATGGCCACTTAAAAAATGCTATCGGAACAATTGCTGGGGATGACACGGTATTAGTTGTCTCTAAATCATCTACGGGCGGTGCTGAATTGGCAAAGCTCATTGATTCTTATGCCAAGGGTCAAACTAAGAAGAAGAGGAAATAGAAATGGCGCTATGGGGCGGAAGATTTACGAGTGGACCTGCGGATTCAGTTGCCGCACTTTCTAGAAGTGTTGAATTTGACTGGCGCCTAGCTCCATACGATGTTCGCGTTAATTTAGCCCACCTCAACGGATTAATTTCAACCGGTGTAATTTCGGCTGGGAACGGAGAAGTTATTCGCGCTGGTCTAAAAGCTCTTGCTGTCGAGATCTCTACTGGAAAATTTACCTATAACGAGATTGACGAGGATGTACACAGCGCCGTGGAGCGTGGGTTGATTGAAAAGATTGGCCTAATCGGCGGCTCACTTAGGGCAGGGCGTTCTAGAAATGATCTGGTGGTGACCGACTTCAAGCTCTACCTGATCGATCACATGTTAGAAGTTGCGGCAAGTCTGGCGAACTTAATTGAGGCTTTTAACGCGCAGAGCAAAGCGCACAAGACGAGCATCGCACCTGGATTCACACATCTTCAGCATGCTCAGCCAATAATTTTCGGCCATGAATTAGCAAAACATTCACAGGCTATGCATCGCGATTTGGATCGGATTGGTGATTGGCTAGAACGTAATTCACTCTCTGCGTTAGGTGCTGGGGCAATCTCTGGTTCATCATTACAGCCCACCCCTGAGAAATCGGCAGAAGAACTTGGGTTTAGCGGCGTACTTGAAAATAGTATTGATGCAGTCAGTGACCGAGATTTTGCTGCCGAAGCGCTCTTCATTTTCGCGATGATTGGTATACATCTCTCTCGTATCGGCGAGGAATTTACTATTTGGAATACTTCTGAATTTAAGTGGGTAACGATTTCTGATTCATACTCGACTGGATCTTCAATAATGCCGCAAAAGAAAAATCCTGATATTGCC
>CAIJOE010000024.1 GCA_903822245.1 uncultured Actinomycetes bacterium | reverse complement strand
GGAGCGCTAGAACCAGAGAATCTTTTAGCTGAGTCAGGATTTTGTCTTGGCTGTCGTGCCTGTGAACCAGTATGTCCAGCCGGAGTTGAATATGGCGTACTGCTAGAAGAGGCAAGAGAAATATTATGGCAAGGAAAGAATCGCCCACTAATTATTCGTGGGCTTTTTCTTATAGTTGGAAATACATTGGGAATGAAACTACTTGGTCTTTTCTCACCTATGGCTAAAGAGCGCGAGGCCAACCCAGAGCTTCACTTAATGCTTGGTTGTTTTGAGCGCCGACTCTATCCAGATGTCAGTAGAGCCGCAGCCAAATTAGTTCCAGAAGTTTCAGTATGCAAAGAGCAAGGATGCTGCGGGGCGCTTCATGCTCACAATGGCGAATTAGAAAAAGGTAAGGAGATGGCAAGGGCCCTTGGCGCGCAACTTCCAGGAACTATTCTCACAACTGCTGGCGGCTGCGCCGCCCATCTTTCATCAGTACTTGGCCGTGAGCGAGTCAAAGAGTTTTCTGAGTACTGGAGTGAGAAAGAAGCGAAAACTTCCAAGATTCAGATCAATGGGCGAAATATTCGAGTCGGTTTGCAAGATTCTTGCCATTTGCGAAATGGCATGGGGGTAAGCAAAGAACCTAGAGATATCTTGAAATCACTCGGTGATTATGTGGAAATTCCTGATGCTGGTGGGTGCTGTGGGGCAGCTGGAAGTTATTCATTGCTTCAAAAGCGAAATAGCCGCAAAGTAATTTCCCAAAAGGTTAAAGATATTGCTGCCCTTAATTTGGACTATGTAGCAACAGTTAATCCTGGTTGTACTCGCCAGCTTGTGACAGAACTGCGCCGAGCAAAGGTTAAAACTAAAGTGATTCATTTGGCTCAGCTAGTTGAATTGGGCACTAAGTAAACCAATGGATTTAATCGAACTAAAAAGCCAATGGAACCAAGTCCTAGATTTACTACTTGAGCAAGACCGTATCGCCTGGCTTGCCTACTTTGATGCCCGACTAGTGAGCCTAGATTCTGGGAAATTGCTGGTGAATTTTGCTGATTCTGAAAAATTTGGTGGTGATCACAACTACAAATCCGTAAGAAAACCAGAGCACACTGCCAAACTAGTATCTGCAATCTTAAAAGTAACTGGAATAAATATTGAGGTGGTGGGGTAATGAAGCGTTCGATTCTCGCGCTCTTGCTTGGCCTATCTCTAATCTCTCATTCAGCTTTTGCTAGCGCCCCAGCAAGTTTGGTCTCTACGGGGCCAGGGGCTCGAATCCATGGTGTTGATATCAGTAGGTGGCAACATCCAAATGAGAAGACAATTAATTTTACCAAGATGGCTGAATCTGGTGTTCGTTTTGTTTTCATCAAGGGATCAGATGGCCATGATCCAGCGGACTCACAAGCAAAGAAATATTTATTATTAGATCGCCCTGCGGCCCAGGCTGCTGGTTTATATACCGGCTTCTATCACTATGCCTACCTGCCTGACACAACAAATACCAAACAGATAGTTACTGATGCAAAAGCACAAGCACAGAAAGTAATTTGGCGTCTGGCATCTATTGGTGGATATACCAATCAAGATCTTCCAGTTGCCTTAGATATTGAGAACAATTGTGTTCGCTCAATTAGTGGTGTGTGTAAGAAGTATATGAATAAGAAATATGTCACCCTCTGGGCTCAAACTTGGTTAGATGAAGTAGCTTCAAAGACCAATCGCAAACCTATGGTTTATTCCTACCCACAGTTCTTGCAAACTGCGATGCTTCGCTCCGCCGAACTTGCAAAGTATCCTCTCTGGATTGCGGCATACGGAAAAGATCCAGCAGTTGCCACCAATTCACCAGGTATGAAAAAAGTTGGCTGCTTTGCTCACTCCTGGACTAAATCTAATTGCAGCCCTAACTGGCAGGTGTGGCAATACACCTCTTGTGGCATTGGATCTAAGTATGGACTTCCCACCGCCCGGGTGGATCTAAATGTTTTTTCTGGTAGCGAAGAGAAATTCTTGGCTCTAACCAATGGACTCTGGCAACCAGAGGCAGCAGATATGTTGCCATTTAATGAAACAACAACAATGCAGATAGTTTCTAGTTCTTTTGCAACTACAAATGATGTGGCCTCATTTGTGATCGATGTATTTAGACCCGATGGCACTCCAGTTGTTACAGGTGATGTGGCATTTAAATCTGCCGATTCATTGATGAGCGCTGGAACACAAAGTGTTCTTCGCTCTGGAAGTGGACGCTGGACATTAAATATTTCAATGCTTCAGGCTGGAACTTATGTCGGTTACATTCAATTTACCGATGAGTCACAAGTCCATGCACCTTCTATTATTCCGGTGCAATTTGAAATCACCCAAGGCCAAGCCCCATCACCCAAGCCTTCCTCAAAGCCGACTAAAAAGCCTGTTCCTGCGCCAGTTGATCAATGCAAGGGACAGATTAGAAACTAGGCAGCTATTGGAAGGTAGAGTAAGCACCTATGAAAGCGGTGCGCACTGATCTAAAAATGGCAGATGGCCGCACCATCTATTACTTTGATCAATCACCCCAAATAAGAAACGCAGTAGATAAGCGTGAAGTTGAAGAGCGTCCAGAACTTGGCCAGATGCGCCTTGATGTTCTTACCAACGAGTGGATCTCAATGGCGGCTCACCGTCAAACACGAGCATTCTTGCCACCAAAAGAGCTTTGTCCACTTTGCCCGACAAAACCCGGTTTAGATACTGAGATCGCAGATTCAAATTACCAAGTAGTTGTATTTGAAAACCGCTCCCCTTCTTTCGCTAACCCAAATGGCGCATTCACTCTTGCCCAATATGCAAATCTAAAAACTCCAGTACTTAGCGCTGCCGGACACTGTGAAGTTATTTGCTTCACTGACCATCATGAAGGTTGCTTTGGTCAATTGCCACTTTCCCAGATTCGCCTTGTTATGGAAGCTTGGCGCGATCGGGTCAAAGAAATCTCAAAAATGCCTTACGTTCAACACATTGCTCCATTTGAAAATCGAGGCGAAGAAGTTGGCGTGACACTAAATCACCCACATGGTCAGATTTATGCCTATCCATTTATTCCACCACGTACTGAGAAGATGGTGGCAATTGCTGAGCAATACCTAGCTTCCAACGCTCGTCCACTTATTAGCGATGTAATCGAGCGAGAACTAAAAGATGAAGTTCGCATCATTGCTCAAAACGATCATTGGCTTGCCTATGTGCCATTTGCATCTAGATATCCATATGAAATTCATGTCAGCCCAAAGAGTTTTGTGCCAGATTTGGCAGAACTAAGTGATGAACAAGCCGATGCATACCCAGAGATCGCCAAGGAAGTCTTACTTCGCCTAGATGGTGTCTTTGGTATCGAAATGGCATATATCGCTGCTTGGCATCAAGCACCGGTTAGAAGTGCACGTAAATCTTTTGGTCTGCACTGGCAGATCACTAGTATTCGTCGCCAACCAGGCAAACTCAAATACTTAGCTGGATCTGAATCTGCTCTTGGCGCATTTATTATGGATATGAAGCCAGAACAATCAGCTGAGCAACTGCGCGCGGTGAAGCTCTAATGCGAGTATTAGTAACTGGTGGGGCTGGTTATATTGGTTCAGTTGCTGCCACAATTCTTATTGAACGTGGCTATGAGGTAAGCATTCTTGATGACTTATCTACAGGTCACACTGAGTTGCTCACACCAGGTGCGAAGTTTATTAACGGCTCTCTTCTTGAAAAAGCAACAGTTTTATCTGCTCTAGAAGGTGTGGAGGCGGTAATTCACTTTGGTGGGAAGTCTCTTGTTGGTGAATCAGTTCAAAAGCCTGAGATTTATTGGAATACCAATGTTAATGGCACCCGAATTTTGCTGGAGGCAATGCGGGAAAAAGGTATTTCCAAGATTGTTTTCTCCTCAACGGCTGCAACATATGGCCAACCAAAGAGCATTCCAATCACCGAAGATTCACAGACTAAGCCAACTAATCCTTATGGCGCATCAAAGCTAGCCGTTGATTACATGCTTACCTCAGAGGCAATTGCCCATAACCTTGGCGCAATAAGCCTTCGTTATTTCAATGTGGCCGGGGCATACCAAGCAAAGAGTGGTTGGCTAACTGAAAACCACAACCCAGAGACGCATCTAATTCCTAATGTATTAAAAGCCACCAGTGATAATCCGCTAAAGATATTTGGCGCCGACTGGCCCACTGAAGATAAGACTTGCATTAGAGATTATGTCCACGTAATTGACCTAATTGATGCTCACATCATGGCTTTGGATAAATTAGAACCTGGCAAGCACGAGATCATAAATCTTGGCTGTGGTACTGGATATTCAGTAAAGCAGGTAATGGATGCCGCGAAAGCAGCCGTTGGCCACCAGATTCCATCAGTTATAGCTGATCGCAGAGCCGGAGATCCAGCTGTATTGATTGCTGATATTTCTAAAGCTAAAAGTTTCTTGGGCTGGAGCCCAACTAGGGATCTGCAAGTGATGGTTTTTGATACTTGGCAGTCGCAAAATGCATCCAATAAGTAAAAAGTTTGAAGAACTCTTTGGTTCTGGCCCTGAAGTAATTGCTGCAGCCCCCGGACGGGTAAATCTAGTTGGGGAGCATGTTGATTTCCTTGATGGATTTGTTCTGCCATTTGCCATGAAAGATCTCACCATCGCTGCCATTTCCAAAAACAATGACGCGGTGATTCGCGTCGCCTCCCAGCAACGTTCTGGTGAGATCTTTGAAGTTGCCGTTGAAAAACTTGAACCTTTAACGGGTGAGCCTTGGACTCGTTATCCAATTGGAGTTGTATGGGCTCTTGGAATAAAAAGCGGGCTAAATATCCTAATTGACGGTCAAGTACCACTTGGCGCTGGCTTATCCTCCTCCGCTGCCCTTGAGAGCTCGGTTGCAACGGCGCTGAATCATTTATTTGATCTCAAGATTTCAAAACCTAATCTTTCACTTGCAGCCCAAAGGGCTGAGAATGTTTATGTTGGAATGCCCTGTGGCATCATGGATCAATCGGTTTCGATTATG
>CAIJOE010000023.1 GCA_903822245.1 uncultured Actinomycetes bacterium | reverse complement strand
GGTGTGTTGCGGTGAATTGAGCATGAAATGCCGGCAACTTTGGCCACTTGCGCCTGTCGGTGGGGGTGGTTATCTTTCGAACATATGTTCGAAAATGCAGAAGTCCAAAAAGCCACGGCGCGAGTAATCGCCCCAGAGGGCGAGCCAACCGAGTTCATATACAAAGGGCGCAAGTTCCATATCCATGCCGTTATCTCTAGATGGCGTGAATCAGGTGGTTGGTGGAATCGAATTAGCGATGGCCATAACCATCAGAACGACCAAAGTATTTTGGACTCATTAGATGATGGAGCTCGGGCAATTTGGCGAGTGGAAGCAGCTCCCGAAGGAGCGCTGACTACATTTGAGATCGAACTAGATGAGATAACTAAGACTTGGCTAATTCGCCCAACTTCTAGACCACTCTAGACCACTCACCGATGTCAGCCTTCATACATTTGCATGTAGCAAGTGGTTACTCATTTAAATATGGCACCGCACATGTCGATCAATTGGTCGAGCGCGCAGCTAAGTTTGAAATGACTGCGCTGGCACTAACTGATCGAGATGGCATGCCCGGGGCAATTCGCTTTGTTCAGAGTTGTGAAAGTAATGGGATTACCCCAATCCTTGGTGTGAATCTAAGTTTTGTGCAGAAAAAGTATCGCGTAACCCTCTTAGCCCAGGGTGGCCACCTAGATTCGCTATATCGCTTAGTGACTGCGGTAAAAATGAATAGCGAGCAGAACATTTTGAATTATGAGGTACTGGAGAAGTTCTCGCAAGATTCATCCAAAGTCCTTCTTTTGCATGGTCCTGAGTCACAACTTGCTTCTGCAATAGCGGCTAGGAGGACTTCGCAAGCGCTATCAATCTTTAGCGCGACTAGAGAACTCTTTGCTGACCAAGGCATTGAGTGCGTGACTCATCAAGTTCGCGGTGATGGCCCATACTCAACATCTCACGCAGCAAAGTTACTTAGCTTTGCCCGCGATAATAAGTTGCCGGCAGTGATAACAAATTCGGTCCGAATGCTGGATCGAAAAGATGGTCCAGTAGCTGATGTTTTAGACGCAACTAGACAGCTAATTCCCTTAAATACTAAGAGCGTTGAGCGGGCAAATAGCGAGGGCTATTTAAAGTCTGGCGATGAGATGGGGTTCTTGGCTGATGAGATTTCACGGCTAGCAGGTGAGCGAAACGGTTATGGCTTATTAAGCACAACTGCTTTATGGGCCCAGCGGGCACATCTCTCGCCACGATTGGATGTTGGAATTGGCCAGATCCACTTGCCTGAGGCCAGTGTAGTTGGGGCAAAGAATCGAATTGAATTAGTAAAACAATTACGGGAAAGATGTGAAGCTGGAATTAGTAAGAAATATTTTGGCGCCGATTCAATCAAAGCCACATCTAGATTAGAAGAAGAATTAGCCACGGTGCAAAGCCTGGGCTATGAAACTTATTTTCTCACCGTTGCAGATATTACCGATATCTCTCGGGCCAGAGGAATCCGAGTTGCTGCTAGAGGAAGTGGCGCGGGTTCTTTGATTTGCCATGTACTTGGAATCTCTGGGGTAGAGCCAATAGCTCACGGCTTACTTATGGAACGCTTTTGTTCGCCGCTTAGAGGTGAGCTACCCGATATCGATATTGATGTTGAGTCAGATCGCCGGCTAGAAATTTATGATGCAATCTTTGAGAAGTATGGTGACTCAAATTGGTCAGGTCCGGGCAATCAATCAAGGTGTGCCACGGTTTCCATGGTGGAGACTTACCGAGCTCGGCATGCAATTCGTGATGTAGGAGCAGCGCTAGGGATCTCTCCGATGGAGATTGATCAAATAGCAAAGTCACTTCCACATATTCGAGCCAGCAATATTGGTAAGGCGCTAGCAAACTTGCCAGAGCTAAAGAATCTAAATCTAGATACTCCGATATTAAAGCTGGCAGTTGCTCTAGCCGGGCGGCTAGATGGCTTGCCTCGGCATCTTTCAATGCATCCGTGTGCTATCGCACTTTCCGATATTGGACTACAAGATCATGCGCCAATTGAACGCAGTGCAAGTGGTTATCCGATGTTGGCTTTTGATAAAGATGATGTTGAGGCTATTGGGCTACTAAAGCTAGACGTCCTTGGAGTCCGGATGCAATCGGCAATTACCTATTCACTTTCCGAGATTAAAAGAGTCACAGGGCAGGTGCTAGATATTGATGCAATCAAATTAGATGATCAACCGACTTTTGATTTAATTAAATCAACTAGAACCCTTGGAATATTCCAAATTGAAAGTCCGGGACAGCGAGAACTGGTTGGAAAGTTCGCGCCCGATACTTTTACTGATCTAATTATTGATATCTCACTCTTTCGCCCAGGACCAGTTAAGAGCGACATGATCACGCCATTTCTTGGCACCCGTCAAGGTTTGCGCGCCAGGCTGATAATTCACGAAGACCTACGTGAGGTTTTAGCTGAAACTGAGGGAGTAGTTGTTTTCCATGAACAAGTTATAAAGATAATTTCAATTCTGGCCGGAGTTAGTTTTGCGCAAGCTGATGAAAAACGCCGTGAGCTTGGCACGCCTCAGGGACAGCAATTAGTTTGTGATTGGTTTTTTCCGGCCGCCCTGGCAAAGGGATACAGCTTTGAAGTGGTGCAAGAGGTTTGGGATATTTTGCGCGCATTTGCTTCTTTTGGTTTTTGCAAAGCCCATGCTGCAGCTTTTGCCTTGCCCACTTATCAATCAGCTTGGCTAAAGACCCATCACACTGCAGCTTTCTTGGCTGGTGTTCTCACGCATGATCCTGGGATGTATCCAAAGCGAGTAATTTTAGATGAGGCCAGACAATGGGGAATTGAGATCGCCCCAATTGATGTGAATTTATCTGGTGCTACATATTTGGTTGAGCCAAGTGCGAACATGACTAGAGCCCCTTACCTAGCGCCGGATTCTAAGAGTTCTGGAATCTCCCTCTCACTGCCAGATGCCAGAGGCTTTGCAATTAGAACTGCGCTTTGTGACGTGGTGGGAATTAATGATGCCGAGATTAAATCAATCATTTCTGGCCGGCCCTATATCGATTTAGCAGATTTTGTTTATCGCTCTGGAGCCAGCCGACCGATAACCGAGAGCTTGGTGATGATCGGGGCTTTTGATGAACTGCATAACCTAAAGAGTTCAAAGTTAAACCGCCGGGATCTGCTATTGCATCTGCAAGATATCTATCGCCTGGCTGGCTCAAAGAGCCCGGCATCTAATAATCAATTAACTTTTGAATTAGCTCCATCGGAGTTAATTTCTAGTGGGTTACCGGATTTAACTGCTAGTGAGCGAGTGCGAACCGAAGTAGCGATAACGGGCATGGATATCTCGGCACATATGTTGGAGTTCTACGGTGATTTTCTAAACAGTATTGGCGCCGTTCGTTCCTGCGATCTTATGAACCACCCCGCTGGCACTTCAGTCTTGGTCGCGGGAGTCAAAGTGGCACTGCAAACCCCACCAGTGCGTTCTGGTCGGCGGGTTATGTTCTTAACACTAGATGATGGTTTTGGTTGCAACGATCTAACTTTCTTTGAAGATGTGCAAAATAGCTATGCGGCGCTACTTAGAAACTCTTGGTTATTTTTAGCCCGTGGCGTAATTAGAAGAACTGGCCCACGGGGTATTTCTCTTAGAGCAACTGCGGCGTGGGAGTTATCTGCTTCCTATGAAAAGTGGCGTAATCTCAATGTTCATGAACGAGCCCGAGATGCGTGAAGAATTTTCCACAATTCTCCATGTTGATATGGACGCCTTCTTTGCTTCAGTTGAAGAGCACGATGACCCATCACTAAAGGGCAAACCGGTCGTTGTTGGAATGGGTGTGCGAGGGGTAGTTTCAGCGGCCAATTATGAGGCTCGTAAATTCGGAATTCACTCAGCTATGCCAGTAGGCCAAGCAAAGCGCCTAGCTCCGCATGCGGTATTTCTTCCAGTAAATCATGAGCGCTACTCTGAAGTTTCTGGGCATGTGATGGAAATCTTTAGATCCGTTTCACCGTTTGTAGAGCCGATCTCATTAGATGAAGCCTTTATCGATGTAACTGGAGCTAAACGATTGCTTGGTTCAGGCCGGGATATTGGGCAATCTATTCGTGAGCAAGTCTTTAAGTCGCAAGGAATAACTTGCTCAGTGGGAATCGCCTCAAATAAATTTATTGCAAAATTAGCATCTAGTCGATGTAAACCAAATGGCATGTTGGAGATAGCCCCCGATAGAATTCTTGAATTTTTGCACCCACTTCCAGTAAATGCGATGTGGGGTGTTGGTCCCAAGACAAACGAGGAATTACAAAAATTAGGCTTACGGACAGTTGCAGATATTGCCAATACTCCGAGAAGTACTTTGATCCGAGCACTTGGTGAGGCATCAGGTGCTTCACTTTATGAGCTTGCATGGGGGCGTGATTACCGAGATGTTGAGCCGGAAGAGATTGATAAATCAATAAGCGCAGCTGAGACATTTTCTAGAGATATCGAAGATCAGGAAATAATCTTGCGTGAGTTTTTACGACTTACTGAAAAAGCTACCGCCCGGATGCGTGCTAAAGAAATGAGTGCAAGAACTATTTCTATCAAAGTCAGATTCGCCGATTTTAAAACCATCAATAGATCTAAGACTTTTACATTACCGATTAGTGGAACTAAAGAAGTATTTGAAGTAGCTAAGTCACTTTTTCTTGCTCTAAAACTTGATCGCGCTCGAATTCGTCTAGTTGGGGTTGGGCTAGAGAATCTGATGGATGGCGTGGATGGCCCAGAACAACTGGAATTAGGGGAGAGAGATAAGGGTTGGCGTGAGGCCACTGCGGCAATAGATAAGGCCAGCGCCCGATTTGGCGCCGGAAGTGTGCGCCCAGCAAGGCTAATTGAGCCTGATGATCAAGGGGACTCAGAGAGTTGAGTGAATCGGCTTAGCATTTCAAGAAAGTAGCCCTTTCAACTTTCCATAGACGCTATGTGGCTATATTCTCGCCTTGTGGCACTTTCTGATCATGAAAAGCGCATGCTTGCCGAGATGGAAGCTGCCCTTACGCAAGATGACCCTCGTTTAGTTTCAACGCTAAATGGCAGTTCACGCACCCCGCAGGCTTCTCGACTATTAGGGGGCGTGGCTACAGTCCTTGGCGGCATGGCCTTGCTTTTGACTGGCCTAATTGCTCAACAAGTCGTAGTTGGGATCGTGGGATTCCTAGTTGCCCTTGCCGGGCTTGTCTTGGCTGTGTCTAACTTCAATCTAAAAGCTGGGGCGGCAAAAGGCGCTCGCAAACCGGGCAAGAACTGGTCACAGCGCCTTGAGGATCGTTGGGATAAGCGTAATTTCGATAGGTAGTTAGTTTTAGAGCCTAAGGACCACCCAAGAGATGGGTGGTTTTTTTATGCCCAAAAGGGGATTGCCATGGGGGTAAAAGGGGAAATAAATGGTCGAAGATGGTTGAAAGTGGGGAAAAATGGAGTAAAGTGGTTCTAGTACTCATTTCCGGGGGGATTTGAGCGTAGGAACTAAGAAAATTTAGGGGAGGTGGGTCAAGTGTTTTTAGGTACCCATGAACCCAAGCTTGATGAAAAAGGGCGCATAATCTTGCCCGCCAGATTCCGCGATGAACTTTCAAATGGCTTAGTCATCACAAAGGGCCAAGAGCGTTGCTTATATGTATTTCCAAGTGGCGAATTTTCAGCAATTACTGAGCGACTTCGTCAAGCACCAGTTACTGAAAAAGCGGCAAGAGATTACATGCGCGTGATGTTTGCCGGGGCACACGATGAAGTTCCAGATAAACAAGGTCGCGTAACTATTCCAAGTGGGCTTCGCACTTATGCCGCACTTGAAAAAGATTGCGTTGTTATCGGTGCAAACACTCGTTTAGAAATTTGGGATAGCTCTTCTTGGGATAGCTATTTGGCTGATCGTGAGAAGAGTTTCTCTGATGTTTCTTCGGAGGTGTTACCCGGGCTCTTCTAAAAAAGTTTCATCTGTTGTGGCCATCGCCGACCTCAGCAACGACGCCCCTTCCCCGGCGCCGTTACCCCCAAGTTCCGTCGGCCGGCGGTGACCAGAGCAGATAAAACAAAAGCAATAAAACTAAATAACAACCAACGAAATACAAGAAGCGAAAAGAAGGGGGAGTAGATGCAACAACACATACCTGTTGCGCTAGAGCGTTGCATTGCTCTATTAACTCCCGCTATTGAAAAAAGTTCAAACCCAGTTGTAATTGATGCAACTTTAGGTATGGGTGGACACAGTAAAGAACTTTTAGAGCGTTTTCCAAATCTGAAAGTAATTGGCTTTGACCGCGACCTAGGTGCTATTGAAATTGCAAAGAAGAATCTGCACGCTACGCAAGAACGAATAACAATCGTCCACGCAGTTTATGACCAAATCTCTGAAGTCTTAGGTAGCATGGGAATTTCGGAAGTAGATGGAATTCTCTTTGATCTTGGCGTTTCTTCAATGCAGCTAGATACGCCTGAACGAGGCTTTGCCTATTCACAAGATGCCCCACTTGATATGCGCATGGATCAAAGTACTGGCTTAAGCGCACAAGAAGTTTTGGATACTTATTCTAGAAATGATCTAGTTCGAGTAATTAGAAATTATGGAGAAGAGAAGTTTGCTACTCGGGTAGTAGATAACATAATTGCTGCTCGCGAAACTGGAAAATTAAAGTCCACCAAGGAACTTGCCGAATTAGTTAAAGCCAGCATTCCAGCGGCCACAAGAAGAACTGGTGGAAATCCAGCAAAGCGCACCTTCCAGGCGCTTCGAATTGAAGTTAATCAAGAGCTAGAAGTACTAGAGCGGGCCATACCGCAAGCAATCTCGTCAATTCGAATTGGCGGGCGCCTAGTTGTTATGTCCTATCAATCCCTAGAGGACAAGATTGTTAAAAGTGCCTTTACCAAGGTAACCGCCTCACATACTCCTCTCGGGCTTCCAATTGATCTACCTAATTCAGCGGCAAGCTATAACTTAGTTATTCGTGGCAGCGAATCGGCAAGTGCAGAAGAGATTTCGCTTAATGCACGTGCGCAATCAATGCGCCTACGAGCTATTGAGCGGGTGGCTGCATAATGGCGATCACAACACTAATACCGGTAATCAATGTACCAAGAGCAAAGCGAGCACTTGTTGGCCTAGTGCCAGGGCTTGGAAATATAAATACTCAAGAGAAGTTAAATACTCGCAAATTCCAACTTCTTCTAGGCATTGTTGTCACAATTGATCTATTAGTCATAGCCACACTAAATCTTCTAATGACTCAAGATGCCTTTGAGCTGCAACGTCTAAAGCATGAGCGAAACATTGCACTCGACCAGAGGGATGCAACTCTTCGAGAGGTCAATGCTCAAGGTTCGCCCGATAAGTTAGCTGTGTCAGCACATAAATTAGGGATGATTCCCGCACAGGATATTAAGTACATTGATTTGGCGGTAAAGCCATGAGTCACCACGCCATAGTTCATTCTCGAATCCGCGCCGTTATGGTTATTACCGGACTGGCATTTGCAATTATTATTTGTCAACTGTTTTCTGTTCAGGTGGTCCGGGCCGGAACAATCAGCGCCAAAGCTGCAAGTGAATTGAGAAATACTTCAGTTTTACTTGCTCCTAGAGGATTGATTTCAGATGTAAATGGTGTTGAGCTTGCCCGTAGTGTTGCAGCGGTAAACATTGTGGTGGATCAAACACAAATTACAGATCCAGTTAAGGCCGCGGAAATTACTTCACCAATCCTAGGGATGAGTACCGCAGAACTAGAGGCGCTATATACGGGTAAGTTGATGTATAAAACTATTGTTAAAAATGCGACACCAGAAACCTGGATTAGATTGCAAGATTCACTTGCCGGTTATAACAAAGTTGTTTTAAAGCAAAAGGGTGGCCTAGCCAAGCGAATTGTTGGATTCTTTTCAGAGCGTGGCTATATACGGGAGTACCCAACCGGCAAGCTCTCTGCCTCATTAATTGGTTTTACAAATGATGCCGGCTTAGGCGCAAGTGGAATTGAAAGTAGTATGGAAAAAACCTTGGCTGGAGTAAATGGCCAATATGTTTATGAAAATGGTGCTGGAACTGTAATCCCGGGATCTGCTCAAATTCGCGTAGATGCTAAACCAGGAACCGCAGTAAGGCTCACGATCGATAGAGATATTCAATGGGTCGCTCAGGATGCAATAAGCAAAGCGGTTAAAGCAGCAAATGCTAAATCTGGAACTGTAATTGTTATGGATCCAAAGACTGGCGCAATTTTGGCTCAAGCAAGCGCACCGACCTTTGATCCTGCGAATTCAAAAACTATTAGCTTGGTAAGTATTAGAAATCCAGCCGTTCAGGATATTTACGAACCTGGTTCAACTGGAAAAGTTATGACAGTGTCAGCGGCCTTGGAAGAGAAGAAGTTGACTCCTACATCGGTATATACGATTCCTTATGCATATAAGGCCGGCGGAACTACATTTCATGATCACGAACACCACGCAACCCAGAGATTAACAACTACGGGATTATTAGCTGTTTCAAGTAATACTGGAGCGATCCAAATTGGACAACAACTGGGTAAAGATTCCCTTTATAACTACTTAACAAAGTTTGGTATTGGACAAAATACTGGCTCTCACCTCCCAGGAGAGTCTGCAGGAATTTTGCACCCAGTAAAAGATTGGTCTGATACTTCTGAACCAACAATTGCATTTGGGCAGGGATATTCGGTAACGGCTCTGCAAGCCACGAGTGTTTTTGCAACGATTGCAAATGATGGCGTGCGCGTTACCCCAACTGTTGTCGCTGGAACTACCGATAGTACGGGCCATTATTCACCTGCTAAAGGGCAAAAGACTGAGCGCGTTGTTAGCGCTGATACAGCTTCAAAAGTTCGATTAATGTTAGAGAGCGTCGTTTCGAATAACGGTACTGCGCCAGCTGCCGCTATTCCAGGCTACCGAGTAGCAGGCAAGACTGGTACGGCCATGAGATATAACGATAACTGCTCTTGTTACAGTGGTTACACCGCATCCTTTATCGGCTTTGCGCCTGCTGACACACCAAAATATGTTGTTAGCGTAACGATTCAAGAGCCACAAGGACTTCACTGGGGTGGATCACTTGGTGGCCCAGTATTTAAGCAGGTTATGAGTTTTGTATTACAGGCAAAGCACGTGGCACCTACGAATCCTCGCAAGGATATTTACCCACTAACTGAAGCTGAACTCAAGAAAGTAACCCTAAGCCAATGATTCGTCCAATTTCGGAGTTTTCGAAATCATTGACGCAAGCTGCAAATTTTTTAGGGGTTTCCTGCGATAACGAAATAATATTCTCAGGAATAACTGCTAACTCCAAAAATATATTGGCTGGAGATCTATTTGTCGCATTACCTGGTACGAAATTTCATGGTGCTAATTTCATTGATGATGCGATTAATTCCGGAGCGGTAGCAGTTCTTACTGATAGCGCTGGAGCCACAATAATTGGCTCCAAACTCCCAATCTTGGAGATGGAGCAAGTTCGGGCATTTTTAGGCCCCCTATGCAGCTGGTTTTATGACAGCCCGAGCCAAAACTTGGGTGTTATCGGAATTACTGGGACAAATGGTAAGACGACAACGGCCTCACTGCTCAATCAAGTTTGGAAATATGCTGGAAAAGAAACAGGTCTTATTGGAACGGTAGGAATAGAAATTGGTAGCGAGATCTTGCCAACTACTCACACCACACCAGAGGCCCCTGAGTTGCAAGCAGTATTTGCCACCCTAAAAGAGCGCCATTTAGAAAGTGTTGTTATGGAAGTTAGTAGTCATGGCCTTGCAGTGGCAAGAGTTTTAGGAATTCGATTCAAAATGGTCGCTTTTACAAATTTAACGCAAGACCACCTTGATTTTCACGGATCGATGGATAAATACTTTGAGACCAAGGCTAAATTATTCAGCACCGAATTTTCAGATTTGGGATTTGTAAATATTGACGATCAATATGGTGAAAAACTATTCACAAGTAACCAAATTCAAATGATTTCGATAAGCCGATTAAACTCTAAGGCACAGTGGCACTACGAGCGGATGGAGCCGGTTGTAGGAGGATTTGAAGTCGCGATTCGAGGTACCGGTGGGGTACTAATTGAAGGTTGCTTAAACTTAATCGGCGAGCACAATCTTGATAATGCCTTAATGGCAGTTGCAATGGCTTCAGAGGGAGAAATAGATCCGCTAGTAATCGGAAATAGTTTGAAGTATTTAGTAGGTGCTCCTGGAAGACTTGAAAAAGTAGAACTGGGCCAAGATTTCTTAGCCCTAGTTGATTATGCCCACACACCGGATGCGGTTGAACGGACCCTTACAACTTTGAAGAAATCAGTCTCAGGTAGATTGATTGCAGTCCTGGGATGTGGCGGGGATCGTGATCGGACCAAGCGCCCAGTAATGGGAAAGGCACTTCTATCCGGAAGTGATGTTGCTATTTTTACAAGTGATAATCCGAGAAGTGAAAACCCACAAACGATCTTGAATGAGATGACCGCTGGATTAGAGCTAAACGAAAAAGGATCTGTAGTTATTGATCGAAGAGAAGCAATTGCTCTGGCTGTTACTCAAGCAAAAGCTGGGGATTGCGTTGTTCTGCTAGGCAAAGGCCATGAAAGCGGGCAAGAGATAAATGGTGTTAAGACAGCCTTTGATGATCGCTTAGAGCTTGCACGAGCTATCGAGGAACTCACATGATTCCAATTACGTTTGGAGAAATTGCAAAGATTGTAAATGGTGAGCTTCTAAATCTTGCCCCCGATACTTCGACTTCTGCATTTCCGGTAATTGATTCACGAAAGGCTAGAAAAGGAACTTTCTTTGCTGCTTTTGTTGGCGAGAATCTAAATGGACATGATTTTGTAGAGGCTGCAATGAAGAATGGTGCCGAGTTTGCCTTGGTCAGTAAAAGAGTTGATTGCGAAGCAATTCTTGTTCAGGATGTGCAGGAAGCATTAGCTACTCTAGCTAGGGAAGTACGCAAACGCTTGAAATCTCTCACCACCATAGGAATCACCGGATCGCAAGGAAAGACCACAACTAAAGATTTGCTCGGTCATATTCTTAGTACCTATGGTCAGGTTGTCTCACCTGAAGAATCACTCAACAATGAATTAGGTGTCCCACTATTGATTCTGCGTTGTACCGAGGAAACCAAGTACTGCATTGTAGAAATGGGTGCACGCCATGAAGGAGATATCGCATACCTAAGTGAGATTGCCAAGCCTAATGTTGGTCTAGTTTTGTCTGTTGGAAAAGCGCATCTGGGGGAGTTTGGTTCCAGAGAGGTAATTGCAAAAACTAAATCAGAATTGATTAGGGGACTTGGAATTGAAGGTATTGCTGTACTTGGAAGTTACGACGAATTCACCCCGAAGATGGCTGACGGATTGAATTTGAAAGTCATCTCTTTTGGTGAAACAAGCGCCTGCAAAGTTCGGGCAGCAGATATAGAGGTTCGAGAAGGCCGGGCACATTTTGACTTAGTTACACCTGAAGGTCGCACTCCAGTAAGTTTGCAATTACTTGGGCTTCATCAGATCGCAAACGCACTTGGCGCAGCTGCAGTATCTACAGCTCTTGGAATACCGCTTGAATCGATTGCAGCAGCTCTTTCAACCGCCGAAGTTTCAAGTAAGTGGCGAATGGAAATGATCGAGAAAAACGAGTTATTAATTATTAATGATTCATACAACGCTAACCCTGAAAGTATGGCGGCGGCTTTGCGCACCTTGGCACTAATTGCCCAGGAGCGGGGCGGAGTAAGTTGGGTATTTTTAGGGAAGATGCATGAACTCGGCGCGTCATCTGAGGCCGAACATCAGGCCATTGGCAGACTTGCCACTGAGATCGGGATTGATCAAATCGTAAGTATCGGCACCAAGGAATTTGTCTCAGACCTTGCGGCTGAAGAGATAAGTGAAGGGGAGTCACAATTGCATTTCTTCCCAAATCGCGAAGCCGCGCTATCAATGATTCCTAATTTTGCCAAAGGGGATGTTGTTTTAGTTAAAGCATCAAGAGCTGAAGAATTTAATCTTCTGGTTGATGAAATAGTTCTTGGCTGGGAGGCGTTGGCCAAATGAAGGGGATAATTCTTGGCGGATCGCTCTCTACACTTCTGAGTTTTCTTTTTACTCCAATGCTAATTAGAGCTCTGGCTCGCAAAGGTATTGGACAAATGATTCGCGATGATGGTCCACAAACCCATCATGTAAAGAGTGGAACGCCAACAATGGGTGGCATTGTTTTGATTCTTTCAAGTTTTATCGCCTACTTTGTAAGTCATCTGGTGACTGGGGTCGGTGTTAGCGTTTCCGCCCTACTTGTATTAGGACTGATGGCTGGACTTGGATTTGTAGGGCTATTAGATGACTGGTTGAAGATTTCAAAGAAGCAGTCTCTTGGATTACGAGCTAAACAAAAACTAATTGGGCAAGCAATCATGGCAATTGGATTTGGATTTGCCGGGCTACATTTCAAAGATACCTATGGCCTAACACCAATCTCTACCCATCTTTCAACTGTTAGAGAAACGGGAATTGCTTTAGGATTGGTACTAGTTCTCATATGGATTGTTTTCTTGGTTCTTGGAACTAGCAATGGCGTCAACTTGACTGATGGATTAGATGGTCTTGCATCTGGTGCTGCAATTCTTGCCTTCCTAGCGTTTATTATGATCGGCGTTTGGGAATTCAAACAAAGTTGCGCACTAGCCTTAGTTCCACAATGTTATGAAGTTAGAGACCCATTGGATATGGCGGTTCTTGCAGCTTGTCTTGCCGGAGCATGTGCAGGATTTCTTTGGTGGAACGCTTCGCCGGCCCGAATCTTTATGGGTGATGTTGGCTCTCTTGCACTTGGAGGCGCCGTTTCTGGAATGGCGATAGTTCTTCGTACGGAAATGCTCCTTGCATTACTTGGTGGTTTGTTCGTGATTATTACCTTGTCCGTCATTATTCAAACAGGTTACTTCAAACTTTCTGGGGGCAAGCGAGTTTTTAAGATGGCACCGTTACAACACCATTTTGAGTTGATGGGTTGGGGCGAAGTAACCATAGTTATACGTTTTTGGATTATTGCTGGGCTAAGCGTGGCAGCAGGGCTTGGCTTGTTCTATGGCCAATGGGTCGTTTCACAATAATGTCGTTCCTATCAGGACTAGCGGCCAAAGATGTATTAGTTATAGGAGCTGGAACGAGTGGCAAGGCTGTGGCGAATTTCCTTAAAGATAAAGTTCAATCCGTTTCCTTCTTGGATGAAAAAGTCTCCAATATTGAAGGTTTCCAAGTAGTTAGCGAAGTTAGCTCGAGCTCTAAATATGAGATTGCGATAGTTTCCCCCGGATGGCGCAAGGATCATGAGTTTATTGGAGTCCTAAAAAGTACAGGTACACAGGTAATAAGCGAATTAGATTTTGCTTGGCGAGTAAAAGAGGAATTGGCTCCCAACCAAAAGTGGGTGGCTATCACTGGAACAAATGGCAAGACAACCACGGTTCAAATGCTCGAAAATATTCTAAAAAGTGCCAATGTAAATGCAGTGGCTTGTGGGAATGTGGGTTTTCCCGCAATCTCTGCCGTAGTCGATAAATCAAATTATGAGATTTTAGCTTTAGAGCTTTCTTCCTTCCAAATAGATTGGAGTGAATTACCAACCTATGAGGCGATCTCTGTTTTGAATATCGCTGAAGACCATATTGATTGGCATGAGACTTTTGCAAATTATGCACAAGCAAAATTAAAGTTATTAAATAAGACAAAATGTGCCGTTTTAAACCTAGCAGATCCTGAAATAGTTCTTAGAACTGCCTCTTGGAATGGTAAAAAAGTCTTCTTTGGGCTTGATACTCCACAATCAGGTGAAATCGGATTAGTTGAGGAATTACTAGTAGATCGCGCATTTGTAGTTTCAAGTGAATCAGCTGAGGTTATTGCTGAACTTTCTGATATTCACCCAATGGTTCCACATAATGTTGCAAATGCCATGGCAGCTGCAGGTATTGCTCTTGCCCTAGGTGTGCCACATCCAGTGGTTAAAGAGGGACTAGCAAGTTTTAAATTGGACCATCATCGCCTAGAGCTTGTAAAAGAATTGAATGGAATCAATTGGGTAAATGATTCAAAAGCAACAAATCCCCATGCGGCACTAGCTGCCCTCGGATCACACACTTCGAATATTTGGATAGCTGGCGGCCTTGCCAAGGGCGCAAAGATGGATGCGCTAGTACAGAAATCGGCAAAGCGTATAAAAGCTGCAATTTTGATTGGAACGGATCGTGAATTAATTGCGTCTGCTTTATCAAAGTTCGCACCAGAAGTTCAGATTTTTCGACTTGAAAAAGTTGGTACCGCACAGGATTTGATGGATGCTGTAGTTTCAAAAGCAATGGAGATTTCTGCAAAGGGTGACACGGTCTTGCTAGCTCCTGCATGCGCATCTATGGATCAGTTCACTTCGTATGCTCAACGTGGTGAGTGTTTCGCACATTCGGTAATTAAGCTGGTCAAATAAATGTCAAAAACTAAAACCGGATTGCATCAATATCGTTCATTTCTAGAAAAGCCAACGGCCTCATATTTTATGATCATGACTACCGTCTTGGCATTGGCAGGTCTGGGCCTAATCATGGTGCTCTCGGCTTCTTCAGTTGCTTCTTTAGAGCAGTATGGAAATGCTTATGGGATATTTCTTCGGCAACTTCTATTCTTGGTTATCGGCTTGCTACTTGCAACCTATGGTGCTTTGTTAAAGCCCAAAGGCTGGGATTTTGCATCAAGAATTTCAATTTACATCGGCGGGGTAGCCCTACTTCTCCCGATATTTATCGGAAAAAGTATTAATGGAAACAAGAACTGGGTTGGCTTTGGATCCTTCCTGATTCAACCTAGTGAATTTGCCAAATTAGCACTCATTTTCTATATCTCTCTACAACTTTGTAAGCATCAAGTTCGAGTCGAGAAGTTACGTAGTTCAAGTGCGTTCGGGCTAATCATCCCTGGCACGGCATTGTTCCTTGGATTGATTTTGGTTGGAAAAGATTTGGGTACTGCAACTATCGTGGCTGGTATTGCGATTGCAATGCTTTTTGTCTCGGGAATTGATCTAAAGACTATTTCAGCTGTTTTTGTAGTTGCACTTTCAAGTGGGTTATTTCTGGCTATTTCCCAACCGAGTCGTCTTCGCAGATTTCGCGCAGTACTAGACCCATTTGCTCCTTCAGTATATAAATTTGCGGGATGGCAGCCGGCGCATAGCCTCATGAGCTTAGCTAGCGGTGGTGTATTTGGAGTTGGTATCGGAGCTAGTAAGCAAAAATGGGCGAACCTTTCTGAGGCTCACACGGACTTTATTTTCTCTGTGATTGGCGAAGAGATGGGTCTACTTGGGACCTTCGCAGTAATCGCTCTTTACTCGGTATTGATTTTTGCAATATTTAGAATCGCAATAGCAACAAAGGATTCTTTCTCAAAATATGCAGTTACTGGGATTGGTTGCTGGTTGATATTACAAATACTTGTGAACTTACTTACTGATGTTGGATTAGTACCGGTTATCGGCGTCACTTTGCCGTTCATTTCATATGGTGGGTCTTCCTTAATCTCGAATTTCATCGCTATTGGATTTGTATTAAATGTTGCTCGCCGCGAGCCAGAACTCAAGGCGCTTTTGAAAGAACGCAAGCAGGCAAGAAGATGAAGCGAATAATTTTGGTAGGTGGTGGAACCGCCGGTCATGTGGAGCCAGCAATTGCGGTAGGAAAGTGGCTCAGTGAGAACAATGCGGGTCTTGTTGTTGAGTTTGTCGGTACAAATAGTGGAGTTGAAGTTGATTTGCTCGCAAAGAGCAACTTGAAACTGAATAGAATTATTAAGGCTCCACTGCCCCGTAAATTGGGTGGCGCGGCACTTATCTGGCCACTTAAATTCAAACTCGCTTTCTTCCAATCACTTCTAATTCTTCGAGGGGCTGATCTTGTTATTGGATTTGGTGGATATGTTTGCCCGCCCATCTATCTTGCTGCCCGATTGAAGCGGGTGCCAATTTTGATTCATGAGGCAAATGCAAAGCCTGGCTGGGCGAATAAACTTGGTAGCAGATTTACCGAGCACTTAACTATTGCCTTTTCTGGAGCTAGAAACCTCGGTGGCAAGTGGTCGAATGCGACCATGGTTGGGATGCCAATTCGCAAGGAAATTATTGAAGTAGGCGCCCGTGATTCAAACCAGATTGCCGCTGCAAAACAAGAGTTATTCAAGACTTTAGGCTTGGATTCAAGCCGACAGACAATTTTAGTATTCGGCGGCTCACTTGGTGCAGCTTCAATAAACTCAGCAATAGAAGAAAGTGTTAATGAGATAGTTGGTCGAGGTTTTAATTTAATCCACGCGGTGGGGAGATCAAACCCCCTTCCAAAAATGATTCCAGGATATTTGCCACTTGGCTATCTTGAAAACATGGCAGAGATGTACTCGGCATGTGACTTGGTTATCTCAAGAAGTGGCGCTGTAACTTGTGCGGAAATAGAAACTGTAAATCGCTATGCCCTTCTTGTGCCCCTGCCAATTGGGAATGGTGAACAAGAGGCGAATGCACAAGATTTGGTGGATTCTGGAAAAGCTCAGCTATGTAGCAATGTTCAATTCTCTTCAGTGTGGTTATTAGCAAATTTAAATGATTTGATGTCGAAATCGAATGCAGTCAAGTCTCGTCCGGTCCATACTAAATTCGGTTCAGCAGATGCCATTATTGGACAAATGGCAATCGATATTTTGGACAAGCGATGAACTTGGCCCAACTAGATACCAAGCGTGTTCATTTCATCGGTCTGGGTGGCGCTGGGATGAGCGGCATTGCCAGGATCATGATTTCTAGAGGAATTAAAGTTTCTGGAAGTGATGCTAAGGATTCAGCAGTACTCGATGGATTAAAGACCTTGGGGGCCGAGGTTTGGATTGGCCACGATGCAGAAAATATTTCAGGCTGCGATGTTTTGGTAATTTCGAGTGCTATTGCAGAAAATAATCCAGAGTTAGTGGCTGCTCGTTCTGCTGGCATTGAGATCTTAACTAGAGCTCGAGCGCTTGCTCTTTTGATGTCCGATTCAATATCAATTGCAGTAGCAGGAACTCACGGAAAAACAACAACAACTTCGATGCTCACTGTTGCCTTGCAGAGCGCTGGAATGGATCCCTCTTTTGCAATTGGCGGGGCGATAAATAGGTCTGGCACAAATGCGCACCTAGGTACAGGGGATGTATTTGTTGCTGAAGCCGATGAATCTGATGGTTCTTTTCTGGAGTATCGGCCAAATGGGGCAATCATTACCAATATTGAGTTAGATCATGTTGATCACTTCCCGGATCTGGATGCAGTGCAAAAAATCTTTCTAGACTTCGTAAATTCGATTAAACCTAATGGATTTTTGATTGCTGGAATAGATAGCCCAGGGGTAATTGACCTGCTTGCCAAGGTAGAGCGCTCGGATATCGAAATCCATACCTATGGGCAAGGCGGAGAGTACTCATATTCACACCTTGCACTTTCAGCGACAAAATCCAGCGTGCGCGTAATTAGAACTGGGAAAGTACTTGGTGAGCTGGCGCTAACTATTCCTGGAGAGCACAATTTATTGAATGCAACTGCTGCTCTAGCTTCGGGTTTACAAGTGGGTGCCGGGGTTAAGGAATTACTGGCCGGACTTGAGAGTTTTTCTGGTGCCAGACGTAGGTTTGAAACCAGAGGTTTGGTTAGCGGCGTAACGGTTATCGATGATTATGGCCATCATCCAACGGAAGTTCGAGTTACCTTGGAGACAGCTAGACGTTTTGTTGGTTCTGGAAAGGTGATAGTTATCTTCCAGCCCCATAGATATTCAAGGACAGCAATGTTTGCCAAGGATTTTGCAAAAGCACTTGAACTTGCAGACAAGACTTTTCTATTAGAAGTTTATGCGGCAAGTGAGCAATCGATTCCGGGAGTATCTTCATTGCTAATCTCAAAGCAAATGCCTGCCGATAAAGTTGCCTACGAGCCCTCTATGATCCAAGTTGTAGAAGAAGTTACAAATATCGCTAATAGTGGGGATTTGATTATCACTTTAGGAGCGGGCGATGTTAATTCCCTTGCTCCAGTTATCATTCAAAATCTAGAGGAAAAATTTGCCTCAAATTAACAAACGAGTAGCCAAACTTGCTCGATCCTTACTAATCTTGTTGGTAATTGCTTTACTCGCATACACATTAGGGTGGTCCAAAATCCTTGTGGTCAAAGAAATTACGATTTCTGGAACCAATCAAAGTGAGCTCATAACAAACCGAATAGTCGGATCTAAGGCAGGTCTTGAGGTTGGTAAGCCTTTGGCGAGATTGAATTTAGCTGCCGCAAAGAAATCGATTGAACAAATTGACTGGGTATCAAATAGTTCAATTTCACGTAATTGGTTATCAGGTAAAATTGCCATCAACGTAGTTGAGCGGATTCCTGTGGCCGTTTTCGCCAGTCCAGATGGCCAAGCCAAATACTTAGATTCGCAAGGAATGGAATTTAGCTCCGATGTTGCCCCAGATGGCCTTCCCAGAATCGATGTGATGGGCAATGCCCTTGAAACAAAGAAATTTGCGGCCAAATTTGTAGCAGGATTACCCGGCGAACTCCTTAGCGCGATGACTGGGCTGATGATTACCGGGGATTTGAAGGCGAATATGACTACATCACTTCGCAAGCCAGAGCTGCTAATTCAATGGGGAAGTGGCGAAGAATTAAGTACCAAAATCGAACTACTAAATCGCCTTCTGGTCTTGCCGGAAAATAAGAAAATAACATCAATTGATTTAAGTAATCCAAATTCCCCAATCGTTAAATAAATATTCAAGAGCCAAATACTTTCTTTTCTTTTATTCGTGTCGGTCATTGATTGAACCCTGCTATCAACATAGTTTTAGTGGAGCACACCATAACTCTCAAGTTGAGGATTAGGGTAAGGGGAGAGGCACACGTGGCAACACCACAGAATTATTTAGCAGTCATCAAAGTAGTCGGCGTCGGCGGCGGCGGAGTTAACGCAGTCAATCGAATGATTGAAGCCGGATTAAAAGGCGTTGAATTTATTGCGATCAATACAGATGCACAACAACTCATCATGAGTGATGCAGATGTGAAATTAGATATTGGTAGAAAGTTAACTCGCGGTCTTGGTGCTGGTGCTGCACCTGAGATTGGTCGCCAAGCAGCTCTCGATCATTCAGAAGAAATTGAAGAAATGCTTCGTGGCGCGGATATGGTGTTTGTTACTGCAGGTGAAGGTGGCGGTACTGGAACTGGCGGCGCACCAATCGTTGCGAAGATCGCAAAAGATTTAGGAGCACTTACTGTTGGCGTCGTTACAAAGCCTTTTACATTTGAAGGAAAACGCAGAACTGCTCAAGCCGATGAAGGTATTGCAAATCTTCGTGATGAAGTTGATACGTTAATTGTTATTCCAAATGATCGTCTTCTAGCAATCTCAGATCGTTCTATTTCTCAGATTGAAGCATTTAGAAGTGCTGATCAAGTATTACTTTCTGGCGTTCAGGGAATTACAGATTTAATCACAACTCCAGGTTTAATTAACTTGGACTTTGCTGACGTTAAGAGTGTTATGGCTGGAGCCGGCTCAGCTCTAATGGGAATTGGTTCTGCTCGTGGTGAGGCTCGTGCAACTCGCGCTGCGGAATTAGCGATTTCAAGTCCGCTTCTAGAAGCTTCAATTGATGGCGCCCATGGCGTATTGCTTTCAATTGCTGGTGGATCTGATATTGGTCTATTCGAACTTTCAGAAGCAGCGGAGTTAGTTGCTCAGTCGGCGCATCCTGACGCAAACATAATCTTTGGAACAGTTATAGATGATGCGCTAGGAGATGAAGTTCGCGTTACGGTGATTGCAGCAGGGTTTGAAGGTGGAATTCCAAAGCGCGTATCGGTACCTGTAATTGATGCCGCCTCACTTTCTGGCAATGCTAATCCCATTGCATCAAATGACCCTCTAGTAGTTGCTCTCGAGCATTCAGATGGAGAAGACAAGAGCTCATCGACACGTCGCCGAATTACTTTCGAAGATTTGGTAGCTGAAGACGATATCGATATTCCTGACTTCATGCGGTAGAGCCTAAATTGGCTCGCATCACATTTACTGGGGTTTCATCTGGCAACCTTGGCGACCATGTCGGGGATGAGCCAGGCACGGTTGAAATTAATCGTGGCCAATTGTTGACGCAACTTTCGCTTACAAAGATTCAATATATGAATCAGGTACACGGAAATGAAGTTGTAGTCATTGATTCAAATAGTTCTGGTATTCCCACTTGCGATGCTTTGGTGACCACAGATAAATCAATTGCACTTGCAGTTTTAACAGCTGATTGCCTGCCAATTCTTATCTCTTCCCAATCGGTTGCTGGGGCCATTCATGCCGGTCGTAAAGGTGTTACTAATGGAATCATTGCAAATACGATCCACCAGATGGCTAAATTGGGAGCTAGTGATATGCAAGCCCATATCGGACCAGCAATTTGCGCTAACTGCTATGAGGTAGACCGGAAAATGTATGAGGAGCTAGTTGCCCGGTTCCCAGAGCTTGCAACGGAAAATTCAATGAATAATTTGGATTTAATTGCTGCTGCAAGTTCACAACTCCAGGGACTAGGGCTGCAAGTTCAATCAGTGGATATCTGCACCAAAGAATGTCGGGATTTTTTCTCCTACCGCAGAGAAACAAATACTGGGCGCCAAGCAGCGGTGATATCAATATGAGTGATCGTAAATCTCAGCTTTCAAAAAATTTAACGGATATTCACTTGAAAATTGACGCCGCAGCACAAAGGGCAAGTAGAAATCCTTCTGAGATTAAGTTAATAGTTGTTACAAAGACATTCCCGGTATCCGACATTGAAATACTCTATGAACTGGGAGTGCGCGATTTTGGGGAAAATCGTGATCAAGAAGGAAGTGTTAAAGCCCCACTTCTGCCCTCCGATGCTATTTGGCACTTCCAGTGACAAATTCAAAGCAATAAGTTGAAATCAATTGGAAACTGGGCTGATGTAGTCCATTCACTCGATGACCTACGGCATGCCAAGATTTTGGGATCACAGGTTTCTAACAAAGAAGTCTTTATCCAAGTTTCGCTAGATGCGCCAGGGACTGAAAATAGAGGCGGAGTTGGAATTGCTGATCTGTCTGATTTCATTTTCCAAATGCAAGAGTTCTCTAATTTGAATGTCTTGGGCTTGATGGCAGTGGCCCCAATAGGTCAATCTCCAGAATTGGCCTTTGAAAGGTTGCGAAAAGTGGCTGGCGAATATCCGCAATTTTCAGCTATTTCTGCTGGCATGAGTGGGGATTTTGAAGCAGCTATTAGCCAAGGCGCGACACATTTGCGCATAGGTAGCCAAATCCTCGGGCTTCGCTAGTTGCTAACCTACGATTAACCCATGGCTAATGCATTCAAAAGAGCAGCAAACTTTCTCGGTCTTGTAGATGAAGAAGAGCTAGATCTAGCTCCTGCAATTGTGGAACCGACACCACGTCGCAGTTTCCGTAGAAGTGAAGTTCAAGATTCAGAGACTCCTTCATATCTTCGTCAACCTTCTTCACCTGCTCGAGTTTCATCAGTGCAGAGTGTTCCTTCAGTGCAGGTTCACGAGGCAGCAGTGATCGATCGGATTATCACTTTGCACCCACGCATGTACTCTGAAGCGAGAACAATCGGAGAGCACTATCGCAGTGGACAGCCAGTAATCATGAATCTGAGTGATATGGAAGAGTCAGAGCGAAAGCGCATAATTGACTTTGCATCCGGACTTGTCTTTGGACATTTTGGTAGCATCGAACGCGTTACGTCTAAAGTATTTCTTCTCACTCCACCAAACGTCATGGTGAGCAATGAAGATAAAACTGCAGCTGCTCAGGCTAGCTTCTTTAATCAGAGCTAACTCCCCATCAAAGTTCTTCAAGTTAGGTAGTTCATGGCAATCGTTGGAACAATTCTTGGAATCATTCTTCGTCTTTTCACAATCGCACTTATTGGAAGATTGATCTTTGACTATGTGAGAATATTTGCTGCTCAGTGGCGTCCACGTGGATTTATTTTAGCAATCGCTGAAGCTGTTTATGCAGTTACCGATCCAGCGATTAATTTCGTAAGGAGATTTGTGCCACCATTACGACTTGGTCCAGTGGCACTAGATCTTTCCTTCATTGTGATCTTCTTCGGAGTTCAAATACTTTCCAGCGCTGTATCGGTTATTTTTTAGTTCTTACTTAGCTCCAACCAAAGACCTAATTCATTAGTTGAATCAGTTTTTCCTGGGATTTGTTCCAAATTCGTAGCCAAGGTCTCAGCGCCAATAAGATCGATATTTTTACTTATTGCAAGAATAACTTCTGGGTTCGCGCCGTATTTAACAGAAATTCGGTCGCTGATATCAAAATTAGATTGTTTTCTATTTTCTTGAATGGCTCGGATTACCTCACGCACCAATCCAGATTCGATGAGTTCTGGGGTCAGGGCGAGATCAAGTGCAAGGCTCTCACCAGAATGAGAAGCCACTGACCAGCCTTCCTTAGGAGTCTCGGTAACTACTAAATCCTCAATGGTTAGTTCAGCACTCTTAGAGTCGTAATCTAAAGTCGCAGAACCATTTGCGCGGATTTTTTTAACTAAAGCGCTTTGATCACTGGCGTTAATGGCTTTAGCAATTGCTTGGACGTCGGCGCCATAGCGTGCGCCGAGTGGTTTGAAGTTTGCCTTAACTGAAATGCTGACAAGTTCGCCACCAGCTGAAGCTAATTCGTCTAGGTTTAAAACATTTAGTTCATCGGAGATATGAGAACGGATTTCTTCATTCATATCACTCCAGCCATTCGCTGCGACAAGAGCTCGGGAGAGCGGCTGGCGGATCTTAACCTTTGACTCAGCTCTAGCAGCACGGCCTAACTCAACCAAACGTCTAGATAGACGGACTGACTTGGAAAGTTGCAGATCAACTTCGTCATTATTTGCCAGTGGGAAATTAGCAAGGTGAACTGATTCAGGTGAATTGGGCTCTAGATTTCTAACCAACTCTTGCCAAACATGTTCAGTAATGAAAGGAACCATTGGTGCCATCAGGAGCGTGAGTTGCTTAAGGCAGCGATAAAGTGTTTCAAGTGCAGCGCTATCGCCATCCCAGAATTTACGGCGAGATCGACGCACATACCAATTAGATAAGTCGTCGATAAATCCTGCGATTAATTTTCCTGCTTCCTGGGAGTCATAGCCGGCATATGCGGCATCGACGCCAGTAATCAATTCGTTTAACTCAGAGACAATCCACTTATCCATTGTGCTTAGTGGGGATTTGCTGGCACCAAGTTTGAAATCAGATGCCTTGGCATACAAAGTGAAGAATGACACTGTGTTCCAATAAGTTAAGAGCGTCTTTCGCACAACATCTGAAATTGCATCATGACCAACTCGCCGCGCGCTCCATGGGGAGCCAGCAGCCAACATATACCAGCGCACTGCGTCAGCTCCGTGTTGATCCATTAGCGGAACAGGTTCAATAACGTTGCCTAAGTGCTTGCTCATTTTTCGGCCATCTTTATCGAGAATATGTCCAAGGCAAAGCACGGTTTCATAAGAACTCTTGTCGAATACCAAGGTTCCAATCGTCATTAATGTGTAGAACCAACCACGTGTCTGATCGATGGCCTCGCAAATGAAATCTGCTGGATACGCCGCCTCAAAGAGTTCCTTTGAGCCCTCTTTGTGTGGATAACCCCATTGTGCAAAGGGCATAGCTCCAGAATCAAACCAGCAGTCAATAACTTCAGAGGTGCGCACCATAGTTTGGTCGCACTCGCTGCATTTAAATGAGATGTCATCCACAAAAGGGCGATGTGGGTCGCTTGCCTTTAAATCTTTACCTGCAAGTTCTCCTAATTCAGCCAGAGAACCAACGCAATATTCATGCTTGTTTTCACAACGCCAAATAGGAAGTGGAGTTCCCCAATATCTATTTCTAGAAATCGCCCAGTCAATATTGTTATTTAACCAGTCGCCATAGCGACCAGTCTTGATGGTCTCTGGGTGCCAGTCAGTACTGGCATTTTCACGAAGGAGAGCTTCTTTAATTTGGGTGGTCTTGATATACCAAGAAGGTTGCGCATAATAAATTAGAACTGTGTGGCATCGCCAGCAATGAGGGTAAGAGTGCTCATATTGCAATTGTTTAAAAAGCAAACCACGAGACTTAAGGTCTTTCACAAGTGGCTTATCTGCCTCTTTGAAGAAGACTCCACCAACCAGTTTAGTTTCTGGCGTGAAGTGACCATCTGGTTGAACTGGGTTAACAACTGGAAGCCCATATTTACGACAGACTTGAAAGTCGTCTGCGCCAAAGGCCGGGGATTGGTGGACAAGACCAGTTCCATCCTCGACGGTTACATAATCAGCCAAGACTATGAAGTGGGCATCTGGGATATCGATTAATTCAAAAGGGCGGCTATAGGTTGTTCGTTCTAGCTCGGAACCAATGAATGTGGCCAAAACTTTTTGATCTTCACCGAGTATATGAGCCAAGTTTGCTGCAACAACTAGTCGCTCGGATCCTTCTTCCTTTTGGATTTCGATTACTTGGTATTCAACCGTTGGATTTACAGCAACAGCAGTATTTGAAACCAGGGTCCAAGGCGTTGTGGTCCAAACCAAGAAGCTGGCGCCTAGTTCGGCAATCTTGCCCGAAGTGGCGGGGAAGCGAACATAGACAGATGGATCGGTAACTGTTTCATAGCCTTGTGCTAATTCGTGATCGGATAACCCGGTCCCACAGCGCGGGCAATAAGGTGCAACTCGAAAGTCCTGAACTAACAAGCCCTTCTTCCAAATTTGTTGAAGTGACCACCAAACACTTTCGACATATTCACTAGACATCGTCCAGTAGGCCTCATCGAAATCAACCCAAAAACCCATTCGCCTTGTCATTGCAATAAATTCATCAACATGTTCTTGTACTGATACGCGACATTTAGCGTTGAACTCAGCGATTCCATACTTCTCGATGTCGCCCTTGCCGTTGAAGCCAAGTTCTTTTTCAACTGCTATTTCTACTGGTAGGCCGTGACAGTCCCAACCAGCTTTACGAATTACTTGATGACCTTTCATAGTCTGATCATCGAGGGCTTGGGC
>CAIJOE010000022.1 GCA_903822245.1 uncultured Actinomycetes bacterium | reverse complement strand
GCTAATAATTGCTGGAAACTTTGCGGTGATTGCATCAACACCGGCTTCGGTAGCGCGGGAAATAGAAACTGTATTTGCAGCTGGATCAACGGAAACTGAAGCCGCAAAAGTTAACTGTGCCCAATTAAGTCGCTGTGCCAACATCGCTGGAATAACGCTCATGCGGGCATCGGTTGATTCAGTGCCACAAATAACTAAATCAAAGCCTCCGCTTTTAATTACTTCAGCTAAAACTTTAGAGGTTGCAAGCGCATCAGAACCAGCCAGACTGGCATCGCTAACTAGGATTGCATCGTTGGCACCCATTGAAAGTGCTTTGCGAATTGCTTCGGTAGCACGCTCTGGCCCCATTGAAATGATGGTCACACTATTTGCGCCGCCTTCTTCAGTTCCACCATGAGCTTCAACAATGCGCAGCGCTTCTTCAACTGCATATTCATCGAGATCATTTAGAACAGCATCAACGCCCTCGCGGTCGAGAACGCCACTGACCATCTTCTTCTCAGCCCAAGAGTCGGGCACTTGCTTTACGCATACCGCAATCTTCATAGGGCGATGTTACTGGCGGGTTTGAGCAGTGCCAACATTTAGGCAGGCGGTCATAGGTCACATTTCTTCATCGAAGCGTCACTCGACCTTCACCTGATAGATCGTCTCTCGTCAAATGCGTAGGTAATTATCACGTCATGAGAATCTTTGACGTCGCAAAGTTTAATAACTATTCGCCAAACCCTGAACTAGATCGAGATTGGCGAGTTTCTGGTGAAAGCTTGCCTCACGATTTCACCAACCACAGACCACGAACTTCTATAGTGGCTAAGCAGGCACCAAACCTAGAAATCTTATTTCACAGTCGGGGCTACTTCTTTCCTATTCCAGCCTAGAACTTAAGCCCCTTAATTCCCCTAGGGTTCACCAACACTTCACTTCCGCTTTAGGGTTCACTTCCTTTCACACGAGACCTTTAATCACGTGAATGAGATAACGCAACTTCATAAACTGCGCATTGCCGTAGTTGCCGAATCTTTCCTCCCTCAAATAAATGGCGTGACTAATTCAGTACTACGAATTCTAGATTTCTTTAAGAGTAACGGACACGAAGCCATCGTTTTGGCGCCAGAAGCAGCTGGCGGACCAAGTGAATATGCTGGCTTTGAAATTGTCCGAGTTCCGGCACTGAATGTAAAAGGTTTAATACCGATTGCGCTCCCGCAGCAACTTGCAAAAGCAACGTTGCTAAATTTCAATCCCGATATTATTCATTTAGCTTCGCCAGCGCTCCTTGGACATTATGTGGCTCGCTTTGCGAAGAAGAATGAAATACCTACACTTTCAGTTTATCAAACTGATTTAGCTGGTTTTGCAAATCATTATGGCTTTCAATTAGCCAATGCCACCTTAAATAAATTTGTCGGTCGAGTTCACTCAAATAGTGACCGTACTCTGGCACCTTCAACTTCGGCATGTGATTATTTAAATGATTTAGGTGTACCTGGTGTAGAACTTTGGCGACGTGGAGTGGATTCTGAACGATTCCACCCAGAAAAACGCGATGAGGCGCTACGCGAGTCACTTCTTGGTAATCGCCCTGATCGCACTTTGATTGGCTATGTCGGGCGCCTGGCGCATGAGAAGCGCATCGAAGATTTAATTTCTCTTGATGAACAAGATGATGTCCAACTCGTAATTGTTGGAGATGGACCAATTAGATCTCGATTAGAGCGAAAACTGCCTAATGCCATCTTTACCGGCTTTAAAAATGGCGAAGATCTTGGGCGTATGTATGCATCACTCGATATCTTTATTCACACCGGCAAGCATGAAACATTCTGCCAATCAATCCAAGAGGCTTTGGCATCAGGGGTCCCGGTTATTGCGCCTAATTCTGGTGGGCCGATTGATTTAGTTGATGAAGGAAAGACTGGCTTTTTGATCAATACCGGTAATCCGAAAGAAATTAGACGAGTTGTTAAATTGATTCAACAAGGCAGTGCAGTCGAATGGCGCAGAGCGGCTAGAGAGTCAGTAATTAACCGGACTTGGCAGGCGATCAATCTAGAACTAATAGGCCATTACCTGCAATTGATTTCAAAGAAGAAAAACCTACGATCGGAACTAGTCGCATGAGAATTATGCATATTGCCAATTTTTATGGGCCGAAATCTGGTGGAATCCGAACTACTTTGCATGAGCTCGGAAAGGGATATCAACTAAAAGGTCATGAATTTATCTATGTAGTCCCAGGTAGAGCCTTCTATTGCGAAGAG
>CAIJOE010000021.1 GCA_903822245.1 uncultured Actinomycetes bacterium | reverse complement strand
GTCGTCAGAAGTGTTCGCTCCACACACTTACTCTGCGAACCTGCTGTGAAGGCAGCGCCAAAGGTTGCAAGTGTTTCAGAACTTGCAGAGCGCCAACCATAAATAGCTTGATTTGGATCTCCTACTGCCGTAACGCAGTGCCCAGTTCCATAAAGTGATGAAAGGAATCGAACTTGGCTATAAGAAGTATCTTGATACTCATCCAAAATCACCACTTGGTATTTGGATCGCTCTAATTCACAAATTTCACTTGCAAGTTGCTTCTGCTCAGCCTTTGCTAAAGTTCTTGAGAATTCACCGCTTACTAAATCTGCGGCATAACTCATCTGATCATTAAAAGTTAGCGCCCCGCGCTCTTTGCGATATGCATCATATGCCTCAACCATAGGAAGTAGGGCAACTCTTTCCCTCATATCACTTTTCGCCTTTAATACTGTTTTGTTTGATTTAGCATTTGAAATTGTGTCGAATTTTATAATCTCTCGCTCTGTGAAGATTCGGATATCTTCAGTAGTTTTGCCATGTTCGCCAAGTGCGGCTGAAAGATCCATAACTTTTCTAACAACGCTCTTGGCACTATTTGTAAGTTCTACCTCGGTGCTTTCAAAGTTATTTACGATGTTATTTGCAATCTGCCAAGCAGCTGCCTCACCTATTGGGTCAGCATCGGTGTCTAAGCCCATGCGGATGCCATGCTCACTTAATACCCGCCCAGCATATGAATGGTAGGTAGCAACAGTTACCGAAATATCAACACTCTGCCCAGTTGCACTATCTAATGGTAGAAAGCCAGCCGCCTTTAATTGACGAAGGCGAGTGCGAATACGAGATGCCAATTCACCAGCTGCCTTGCGAGTAAAGGTAAGTCCCAAAATCTCATCAGGACGGACAATTCCATTTGCCACTAGCCATAAAACTCTTGCCGACATTGTTTCAGTCTTACCAGATCCAGCTCCTGCAATAACAACAGTTGGACCAAAGTGAAGAGATTCAATAATCGCGCTCTGCTCTTGAGTTGGATCATGAACTTGTGCGCCAGCAGCTCTAAGGGCAACAGCAATATCTTTGGCTGAATATTTTGGTTTACCATTAAATGAAATCACAGATCGATCACCGACCTGCCTTGCGGTTGGGCTGGGCAAGAAGATTTAACAGCGCATGTGCGACAGCGAGAGTTTATGGTCGCGCTAAATTCATCGCCAGACATCTTCTCTGCGCTGTCAATAACCAATTCTTTAATTTTTTCATGGTCTATCGGCTTTTGTGCCCGCTCATTTGCAGACTCGGCTTTCTTATCGCCAAGAAACACTAGAACCGCCCCGCTGGTTTGTGTGCTTGGAAGTGGTGTAAGAAAAGCATTTTCCAGCACGGCAAGTTGATAACCAGCAAGTTGTTGGTTTTCATCAATTTTCTTATTAGTCACATTTGGTGCACCGGTTTTTAGATCAACAATATAGATCTTCCCAGACTCATCAATTTCAACTCGATCAACCGAACCATTTAGAAGCGCTCGACCTAACAACTTTTCAAATTTTGCTTCAACGCCATGAAGGGTTTTACCCTTATCAGCATGCCAGTCATAAAACTTTCGTAATTTTGTTAGCGCTTGCCGAAGTTCATACTCCTTGACCCAACCTTCATTTGAATCTATTAGTGCCCAATTTTCGCTAAGTCTGTCCATCATCACATTAACTGAGAGAGTTGGTTCATCTTTAAGCATGGCCGCAAGACCGTGAATCGCAGTACCAACTAATTGAGCAGTGGAATCCCCATCTTTGCCACCACTTCGCTCAATAAACCATTTAAATCCGCACTCTGAAAAACTCTGTAAATTACTAGGAGAAACAGATACTTGAGCATCTTTGGCAAGCGCCGGATCGGTGGAAGAAATTGCATTAGCGCCAAGCCAGTTATCTGGATGGGCACTTTCAATTCCAGATTCGGCCAAAGTGCGAAGTAGCGAGGCAGCAAAGTCTTTATCACCCGAGTCATCAAGTAATTGACGGCGAAGGGTGGAGACAAGTGCTTGTGGCGTAAGGGCCCTGGGTAGTTCGGCAATAGGTGCTTCGTGCGAGGTCACACCAGTAACAGATGTGTAAATCTCTTCAAAGTAAGCCGAGGGTTCAGAATCTTCTTCCGAGTATGCCGCAACTATTAATCCACTCTTTGCTCTAGATACCGCAACGTGCAAAAGGCGGCGTTCATCTTCAACAAGTGCACTTGCCGCTGAAGCTTCAATTTCTTGTCTAGAAACCAAGCCAGTCCGCCAAGATTCAACTAATCGCTCTGATCCAAGTAAGGAACCACGTTGACGAAGGTTTGGCCAAACACCTTCTTGGAGTCCGGTAAGGGCAACTAATTCCCATTCCATGCCTTTGGCAGAGTGAACTGTCATCACCGAAACTACTTCTTCGCGTTGGCCTCTAGCAGTAATGGCATCAGAGAGAATTGATTCACCTAAAATTTGATCGATAAATAATTCAGGTTTTGCATCTGGCAATCGCTGACTAAAACGGCGGGCTGATTCAAATAATTGAATAACAGCGTCTAAGTCTCGATCAGCTGCGGCTGCTCTAGAACCGCCTTTAAGTGCGCGAGTGCGCCAAGCACTAGAAATCAATTCACCTTCATAGTTCTTAGCATTACTCCAAATTGCCCAAATCAAATCAGTGACATCAACTTTTGCCTTTAGCGACTTGCGAGCCGCTGCAATTAACTCTGCAACTCTTTGAAGTGGGCGAATTGAATCCCATTCAATTGGTGCTTGATTATCATCTAGGACATCCAAAATCATTTGGGTTGAAGTCTTGCTATCGCCATCTTGCCTAGTCTTTGCCAAATCAACTCGCATCTGGCGGATTGAAAGTGAATCAGCTCCGCCAAATTCACAGCGCAATAAATCTTCAACCAATTCAAAATTTGATGGAGTTAGCTTGATCTTGCCCAGTGCTATTTGTGCAACGCTCAGAATTGGGCGAATCGCTGGGTTATCTCCCAAGGCAAGTGCCCCGGCATCAATATCTATTGGAATATTGTTTAGTGAAAAGGCTCTTTGCAGCGCAGTTATTGCCGCTCCTGGTGAGCGCAAAATAACGGCCATCTGCGACCATGGCACGCCGTGTCTAAGATGGGCAGTTCTAAATGCGTGGGCAATGTAGTTTGCGCAATCACCATTGCTACCAAGCTTTGCAATATTAACTCCTAGATCAGTGCCTTTAAATTCTGCTGCCACACGTTTTCTAGTCGGTGAATTTGAGCGAAACTTTGAAGATATCTCGTCCGTTAATTTAGTAATTGACGGTGAAGTTCTAAAAACTTGATTTAGTTCTAGAACTTTAAATCCGCTCTTATCTTTATATGCCAAAACTCCTTCTGGATCAGCCCCACGAAAGCGACCAATCGCACTATCTGGGTCGGCGAAAAGTGTTAAATCATTTCCAGATAATTCCGCTAGTAAATCACGCTGGGACTGATCACTTTCTTGAAATTCATCAACCAAGATTGTGGGGAATTTAGCGCGCATTCTGGTGGCCAAAGTTGAATCTTTACGCAGGCGATTAATCGCAGCCGAAATAATTGAACTTGAGTCAATCCGCCGAGCAGTCTGTGAGACTGTGCCATATTGCAGGCCTAGTGTTTGGTCATACTCTTTCCAAAATGCAGTTGCCGGAACCCACCAAGGTTCATTTAGTTCCTTAGCTTTGTCTAATAAATCTTGATAACCCATATTTCGCTCAGAGGCGCGCAAAATCAAGTCACGAAGTTCGCGGGCAAATCCCCTGGTCCCAAGTGCTGGGCCAAGGATTTGTGGCCAGTTAACCTTTGGAGAATTTTCAATATTTGCCAGAAGTGTTCTAATAAATGCATCTTGTTCGGCCCCTGAGATCAATACATATTTTGGATCTTGATCATGAACCGATTCATTGATTACTGAAAATGCAAGTGAGTGAAAGGTTCGAACCATTGGTTCAAAAGCACTTGCGCCACTTTGCAAAACAATCTCATCACGCAGCTCACCTGCACGCTCTCGGCCAAAGGCGATAACTAATATTGAATTTGGATCAGCGCCGGCATTTATTTTGTTAACAACTAATTGGGTGAGGGTTTTAGTCTTTCCAGTTCCTGGTCCACCTAAAACTAGAAGTGGTGATCCATTATGGTTTAAGACTTCAAGTTGTTGGGCAGAGCACGCAAAATGATCGGCAAGATTTTCTCGCCGAACTAGGTTGATTTGCGGTGAGGCCATAGCCCTATCTAACCGATAGGGGCTGACAAAAGCGGGAATTACTCGGCGTTCTGGTTGACCTTCTTGGCACGCCCGACGTTACGAGCACGCTCGCTGGCATCAAGAATGACCTTACGGACACGAACATGCTTTGGAGTTACCTCAACACACTCATCTTCGCGGCAGAATTCCAAAGCCTGTTCCAAGTTAAGCAAACGTGGTGGAATGATGCGGTTTGCATCATCTGCGCCAGAAGAACGCATATTTGTTAGCTTCTTTTCACGAATGATATTTACATCCATATCTTCGGTTCGAGAGTTTTCGCCAACAATCATGCCTTCATAAACTTCAGTTCCAACTTCAAGGAAGATAACTCCGCGCTCTTGAACACCATCAACTGCATAAGCAGTAACTGTGCCACGACGATCTGCGACAAGTGATCCACTAAGACGGGTGCGAATTTCACCATTCCAGTTTTCATAACCATCAAATACGTGGTGGAGAAGTCCAGTTCCACGAGTTTCAGTTAAGAATTCAGTACGAAAACCAATTAGTCCACGAGAAGGGACCTTGTAATCCATACGGATCCAACCGGTGCCGTGGTTAACCATTTGCTCCATGCGGCCCTTACGAAGTGCCATGAGTTGAGTAACAACACCTAAATAATCTTCTGGAATATCAATAGTTAGACGTTCCATTGGCTCTTGAAGCTTTCCATTAACCGTCTTGACAACTACTTGTGGCTTACCAACAGTTAACTCAAAACCTTCACGGCGCATAATTTCAACAAGAACTGCAAGTTGAAGCTCGCCACGTCCTTGAACTTCCCAAGTATCTGGGCGATCAGTATTAACAACGCGAAGTGAAACGTTACCGATCAATTCCGCATCAAGGCGATTCTTAACCTGGCGGGCTGTTAGAAGCTTTCCTTCTTGGCCGGCAATAGGTGAAGTGTTGATACCAATTGTCATAGATATTGATGGTTCATCAACAATGATCAATGGCAAAGCGTGTGATCGCTCAATATCTGCAAGAGTTTCACCCAAAGTAATGGTTTCAATTCCAGCAATTGCGACGATATCTCCGGGGCCTGCTTCAAGTGCTGGAACGCGCTCTAGGCCATCGGTAATTAGGAGTTCAGAAATCTTTACGCGCTCACATGTTCCATCAGTTTTCATCCACATGACGTTTTCGCCTTTTTTAATTACACCTTCGCGAATTCGGCAAAGTGCCAAACGACCAAGGTAAGGAGAGGAGTCAAGGTTTGTAACGTGTG
>CAIJOE010000020.1 GCA_903822245.1 uncultured Actinomycetes bacterium | reverse complement strand
GGTAATCATGTGGCTTGGTGAATTGATCACAGATCGCGGTATCGGTAATGGAATGTCAATCTTGATCTTCACATCTATTGCTGCAAGATTTCCAACTCAGCTCTGGTCAATCAAGCTACAAAAGGGTCTTTTTGCTTTCTTGTTCGTTACCACTGTTGGAATCTTAGTTATTGCTGGCGTTGTATTCGTTGAGCAAGCTCAGCGTCGTATTCCAGTTCAATATGCAAAGCGTCAAGTTGGTCGCCAGTCATATGGCGGAACATCAACTTACATTCCAATTAAGGTAAACCAAGCCGGCGTAATACCGGTAATTTTCGCTTCTTCTCTTCTATATATTCCATCTTTGATCGTGAACTTCTCGGGAAGTTCTGCAAAGTGGGCTGTCTGGATTCAACAGAACTTAGTTAAGGGCGATCACCCGGTTTATATCTTTGCTTATTCAGCATTGATCATCTTCTTTACCTACTTCTATGTGGCAATCACATTTAACCCAGATGAAGTTGCAGAGAATATGAAGAAGTATGGTGGTTTCATTCCTGGTATTCGTGCCGGAAAGCCAACATCTGATTACTTGGCATATGTTCTCTCACGTATTACTGCGCCAGGTGCGATTTATCTAGCTTTGATTGCGATCATTCCAATCATCGCGCTAATTCTTTTCAACGCAACCCAAAACTTCCCATTCGGTGGAACAGCGATCTTGATCGTGGTTGGTGTTGGTCTTGATACTGCAAAGCAGATTGAGTCACAACTTCAACAGCGTTCCTATGAGGGATTCCTTAAGTAATGCGTTTAATCCTGGTTGGACCACCAGGTGCGGGCAAGGGAACACAAGCAGTTCATCTCGCATCTAATTTCGCCATTCCGCATATCTCTACAGGCGATATCTTTCGTTTTAATATCAAAGGTCAAACGCCACTTGGGCTATTAGCTAAGTCATATATGGACAAGGGAGATCTAGTTCCAGATTCAGTGACCAACGATATGGTTAAAGATCGCTTGACTCATCCTGATACTAAAAATGGTTTTCTACTTGATGGCTATCCACGCAATATTGAACAAGCAGATTTCCTTGCTGCAGTATTAAAGGAGAATGCAACGCCACTAGATGCAGTTCTTGAATTTTCACTTGAAAATGCGGAGATCATTAAGCGATTATCTGGCCGGCGAGTATGTCGTGGTTGCGCTGCGATCTCTCATGTTGAATTTGATAAGCCAAAGGTTGCCGGTCTTTGCGATGCTTGTGGTGGCGAGCTCTACCAGCGAGATGACGATAAAGAGGAAGTTATCGCCAATCGTTTGGCCGTCTATGCCCAGCAGACAGAACCAATAATCAATTACTACAAGAAATCTGGTCTTCTAAAGACCATCTCGGCAGTTGGTGGCGTTTTAGATATCGCTGCGCGAGCCATCGACGCTCTAAAATAATTAAATGGCAATCCAGATAAAGACTCTCGATCAGCTAAAGCTGATGCGCCGGGCCGGATTAGTCGTTGGTGAGACTTTAGAAATATTGCGCGAGGCAATTAAGCCAGGGGTTACAACCAATCATCTAAATGAGATTGCGGTTAAGAATTTAAAGGTCAATAAGGCAAAGCCCAACTTCTTGAATTATCACGGCTATCCAGCGGTTATTTGTGCTTCGGTAAATGATGAAATTGTTCATGGAATTCCAAATGATCGCCCAATAAAAGACGGAGATATTGTTTCAATCGATTTTGGCGCAATTATTGAGGGCTGGCATGGCGATGCAGCATTTTCGGTAATTGCAGGAACCGTTGACCCCGAAGATCAAAAGCTCCTTGATACCTGCGAACAATCAATGTGGGAAGGTATTGCTGCAGGAAAAGTTGGTGCAAAGCTAACTGATATTTCCTATGCCATTGAAAAATATATTCACTCCCAAGGTCATTACGGCATCTTGCGTGAATATGGTGGCCATGGAATTGGTACAGAGATGCATCAAGAGCCTCATGTTTTGAATTTTGGCGCAGCTGGCCTTGGGCCAGAGTTAAAGGTCGGAATGGCACTTGCGATCGAACCGATGATTACTCGTGGTTCGGCTAAGACAAAAGTCCTAGATGATGAGTGGACAGTTGTTTCTCAAGATGGATCTAGGGGAGCACACTTTGAGAATTCATTTGCACTTCTTGAAGATGCAAAGCCATTTGTTTTAACATCGCTAGATGGCGGTAAAGAAAAGCTTGGCGCTCTCGGTATTGAAATCTCGAACCTTATCTAACCTTTTTGCCAGCTTTATAAACGCTTAAGATCTCTGCATCACTGTTTTTCAGTGGATCTTTATTTAGAACTACAAAATCAGCCCGGAAGCCCACTTCCAATTTTCCTAAATCATTTTCTCTAAAGTTTTGATAAGCCACCCCTGCGGTATAAAACTGGAGTGATTCTTCAATACTGATTGCCTCATTTGGGCTCCAGGCAGGACCGCCTTTTGATCGTGTCACTGGAACATTAAGTCCTTCAAGTGGAACTTCACTAGTTACTGGCCAATCAGAACCAAAGGCAATTCTGGCTCCAGAATCTACTAAGGTGCGCAATTGATATTGCTGGTTATTTCGAACTTCGCCAATTCTGGGCAAAATTAACTCTTTATTCATAGGATCTAAATACATCCAAAGTGGTTGGAAGTTTGCAATTACTCCAAGTTCACTAAAGCGAGGTAGATCTTGTGGATGAATTAATTGGGCATGAACTAAGACCGGCCTGCGATCCCATTTAGGGTTTACTCGTTGCATTGCTTCAAATGCGTCGAGGGCTTGTCTTATTGCGCCATCACCAATGGCATGGATATGTATTTGAAACCCACGTGAATCAAATTCTTTTACCGCCGCCATCAATTCCACATCACTCCAGATCTTTAACCCAGAGAATTCTGGCTGATCCAAATATGGTTCAAGTAGAGCCGCCGTGCCAGAGGAGAGAGCGCCATCTGCCAAGAATTTAACGCTTCGTGCATTTACTTGACTTTTATAGGGCTCAAATTCTTTGACTAAACTTTCAATCTTTGCAATATCACCCCGCCAACTATCTGGATTGGCTAAGTGTGAAATATTCATATCTATTTTCAGATCACCCGACTTCACAGCTGCTAAATAAGCTTCGGCCATGCCGGCTTCTAACCAAGAATCATTGGCGAAAGTAACGCCCGATTTTAAGTACTGCTGGCACGCATATTTAATTGCCTTCACATCAGATTCAATGGTGTTCTTTGGCGAATTATTTAATACAAGAGCGAATGCCTCAGGTTCACGAAGTGTGCCCTTTGGTGATCCATCTTGGCGCCGGGAAATACTTCCACCAGCTGGATCTTTTGTAGCAGCAGTAATTCCAGAAAGTTCTAGCGCTTTGGAATTAACCCAGATGGTGTGGTGATCTACAGCGTGAAGAACTACTGGACGCTGGCTAACAACTTCATCCAGCCAATGAGCATCAAAGTCGCCACCTTCGATAATGGCCGCTTCGTAGGCGCCGCCAATAATCCAAGGAATATCTTTATTTTCATTTGCAAATTCGCTAACTGCAACTTGAATTTCTTTAATGCTTTGCAACCCATTTACTTTTGGTCCGGCTGCTTCTCTGCCAGCAAAGATTGGATGGGCATGGCCATCACCGAAAGCTGGAATTAAAAAGGATTGACCAAGGTCGATAGTTTCATCAGCCGAACTATTAAGGGCGCTTTGGCCAAGGGCAATGATCTGGCCATCTTCAACTAGGATCCCAGAAAAGGGCGCTTTACCCGGGCTCCAAGCCTGACCACCTTTGAAAATCTGCCTCATATGGCCACTCTATTCGGTGACTTTGGCCAAAAGGGGGAGTATAAGCAGCCGATTTCTCCTTTTCGAGCCACCGCCTTAGACTAACCCTCTGCCCAGTAATGGTCGGATCCGCTTAACGGATTTCAAAACAGAGAAGAAGGTACTGCTTGGCTAAGAAAGACGGAGCTATTGAAATTGAAGGCTCTGTATCTGAAGCGCTACCTAACGCAATGTTTCGAGTTACGTTAACAAACGGACACGTTGTACTTGCACACATCAGCGGAAAGATGCGACAGAACTACATTCGCATTTTGCCCGAAGATCGTGTGATCGTGGAGTTAAGTCCATATGACCTCAACCGAGGTCGCATTGTTTATCGGTACAAGTAAGAACTAAACAAGAACGAAAGAAAAAGAGGGGGGAACATGAAGGTCAAGCC
>CAIJOE010000019.1 GCA_903822245.1 uncultured Actinomycetes bacterium | reverse complement strand
GAGCAGACTACGGATGGCAAGATCAATTGAAGATTTCGAATGCCAACTCCACGATTTTGGTGATCAAATCCATTCAAGTTTGTAATATCAAGTTTCATTTACTTGGATACCTGTTCAACTGATAGTCGGTCACCAAGCACATTATGGGTATGGACATGCTCGCCAACTTTAATCTGAGTAGTTGCATGGCCCATGCGTTCGCCATACTTAACAATGCCGTCATCTTTAGAAATATCTTTTGTGGCAATCTTGTGGCCACGTGGAATCATGTTTAGGACTTTAATCGCAAAGCCAGATTCGTTGATCTCATCTCCAATGGCAAGATCTGTTAAAACAACTGCAATGTTGTCGTGTGTGTTTAGAATCAAGAGCTTTCGCATAAGAATGCCTAGCCTACTCCGCGAAATGCTGGTTAAATGCGCTTATGGGTCAAGTAAAAGTAAAGCGCCGCTTCCCGGGATTTAAAGATCTCGCCGGGTTGATGAAGTTTCGTAAGCCAGTCTTTAATGGAAGAACGCGCCGCCTCTCTAGAGCCCTTACGATTTATGACCTTCGCGACATAGCAAAGCGTCGAACCCCACAAGGTCCTTTTGATTACACCGATGGCGGAGCTGATACTGAGAGTTCTTTATCAAGGGCGCGTAAGGCATTTGAAGCAGTTGAGTTCCAACCTCGGATCTTGCGTGATGTCTCTGATGTTGATCTTTCAATAAATATGCTTGGCAAAAAAATGTCGATGCCTGTAGGAATTGCTCCAACTGGTTTTACCCGAATGATGCAGACCGAAGGTGAGTATGCCGGAGCAACGGCAGCCAGAGACGCCGGAATTCCTTACACACTTTCGACAATGGGAACTCGTTCAATTGAAGATGTATTTCGCGTAGCCCCAGATGGGCGCAACTGGTTTCAGTTATATATGTGGAAAGACCGCGATCGTTCGATGAATTTGGTAGCGCGCGCAGCAAAGGCGGGTTGTGACACCCTGGTTTTAACCGTAGACGTCCCTGTTGCTGGTGCAAGACTGCGTGATGTTAGAAATGGAATGACGATTCCACCTTCACTAACTTCTAAAACTATTCTAAATGCTCTTCCACGCCCTTCGTGGTGGATTAATTTTCTAACAACTGATTCACTGCAATTTGCCTCCCTTGACTCTTGGAATGGCACCGTGGCTGAACTCTTGGATTCAATGTTTGATCCAACGGTGACTATTGAAGACCTTAAGTGGATTAGAAAGCAGTGGAAAGGCAAGTTAGTTGTTAAGGGAATTCAAAATGTGGAAGATGCCAAGCTAGTTGTCAAAGCTGGTGCGAATGCAATAATTCTTTCAAACCATGGAGGTCGCCAGTTAGATCGTGCGCCAGTGCCATTCCACTTAATTCCCGAAGTTCGAAAAGCTCTCGGCAAGAATTTTGAAATTCATGTTGATACCGGGATTATGCATGGCGCAGACATCATTGCATCCATCGCATCAGGGGCTAACTTCACCTGGATCGGTCGCGCCTATCTTTATGGACTAATGGCAGGTGGCAAAGAAGGCGTGGATCGCAGCCTGGAAATTCTACGAACGCAAATGATCCGCACTATGAAATTACTTGGAGTGCGCTCACTGGCTGAATTAAAGCCTGAACATGTGCGCTTTATTGAACGTTTTAAAGGGTAGGACAAAACCATGAAAGCTGGCGTTATAACGGGAATTGGTAAAGTCGCAATAGAAAATGTTCCAGATCCAACTCCAGGTAATCGTGACGTAATAGTAAAAGTTGCAGCCGTTGGAATTTGTGGCACAGACCTACATATTCTTGAAGGTGAATTCGCCCCAACTTTGCCAATTATTCCCGGCCATGAAATGTCGGGAAGAGTGGTCGCAATTGGAAAAGATGTTACTGAAGTAAAAATCGGAGATTTGGTTGCGGTTGACCCTTCACTTCATTGCGGCGAATGTTTCTATTGTCGGCGCGCAAGAGGAAACCTTTGTGAAAATTGGAATGCTCTTGGAGTTTCATACCCAGGCGCCGCCGCAGAGTTATTGAAGTCGCCAGTTAAGAATGTTCATATTCTTCCCGAAGGAGTCGATGTATTTGAAGCGGCATTAATAGAACCGCTTTCTTGTGCAATTAGAGGGTATGACGTTTTGCCAAGAATTCCTGGATCACACTATTTGATATATGGCTCAGGAACTATGGGCTTGATGATGGCTGAACTTGCTAAGCGAAATGGCGCAGCAAGTGTTTCAATTATTGATATTAACGAAACAAAGCTAGAAACGGCGCGAATATTAGGGGTAGATCACGCAACTAATGATGCGAAGAATCTAGATCAACCTCGCGGTTGGGATGTCGTCATTGACTGCACTGGGGTAGCAAAGGCGATTCAGGAAGGGCTAACTCATGTTATGCCTGGTGGAACTTTCTTGCAGTTTGGTGTTGCAAATGAAAAAGCAAAAGTAGAAATAGAGCCATTTTGGATCTATAACAAAGAAATTACCATCGCCGGCTCGATGGCTGTGCTTCACACTTTTGATCGCGCGGTTGATCTATTTAGCTCTGGAGTCCTAAATCCAAAAGTAATGATTAGTAACCGTTTTGAATTAAATGATTACGAAAAGGCACTTAACGCCTTCAAATCTGGAATTGGCAGAAAAATTATTATTACTCCAAATGGTAAAAGTATTTAACATTGAAGTGATTTTTCTAATAAATTTATAACTGGGTAATAGAAGAAACAGAAACCTAGATTTGGATGAATTACTTCAAGGATTTTCAAACTGGACCAAGTAAAGTCGAAATTGGATTACTTGCTAGCCGAAGGCGACGTTAAGCACGTAGTTACCCCAATTAATTGCTGCTTGAGTGTTAACACTCACAAATTTCGTTGTTTTTAAGAGTAGGCGTTCTAGCCTGTATTTAACAAAGCCGCAGCGCTTCTCTTCTACGGAAATGGTAATAATCATGTCAGGTTGGATCTCAAACTTCATGAATCATCCAGCTACTTATTTAAAAGCTGGTTGGGTTCAGATATCAGTGTCAAATTTAATTGTAATTCTGTTAATGCTAACTGTCTTTGCATTAGCGATTTTTATTCCTTTCCCAAATGAAGATTCAGGAAAGGGCAAAAAATGAGCCAGAAAATGTGGACCGCTAGAGCTCGTGAAAGCTGGCAAAAGAACTTACCAATTGAGAAGTTAATACCAGACACCCAACCGGCATACGTGGTCTCATGGATTTATGTATTTGGTGTTCTAACTATCGCTGCGCTTTCAGTAATTATTATCTCTGGATTGGCTTTGGCATTTGCTGGACCCGCTTGGTATCACACTTCAGATTTTGGACATTGGGTTAATAGCCTTCACTTCTGGAGCGTGCAACTATTTTTCGCCTTCATGGTTATTCATCTTTGGGGAAAGTTCTGGATGGCAGCATGGCGCGGTGGGCGAATGAAGACTTGGATATCTGGCGCAGTTGTCTTCGTACTTTCAATTGCAACAGGTTTTACTGGCTACTTAATCCAAACAAACTTTGACTCCCAATGGATTGCCTATGAGGCAAAAGATGGTTTTAACTCGGCAGGAATTGGTGCCTTCTTTAACGTAACAAATCTTGGTCAGATGCTATTGCTACACGTAGCCTTCTTACCAGCCGTCCTTGGCTTGCTGACTTTGATTCACGTTCTAATGGTCAGAAAGCGTGGGGTTGTCCCTCCAATTGATGCAAATAGTTCAAATACGGAGGCATCACGATGAGTAAGAATCTTTCACCTAAAGAGGTATTTGACGCAAAACCTTGGACAGGAAAGCTAAGGAGCTATGACATCATCAAAGAGGGAACAATTGCAGTAGTAGTTGTTGCACTCTTGGTAGTTTCACTCTCATTCTTATTTGGATCACCTGATGAGAAATCTCTAACATTCAAAGGTTGGGCCGAGAGTAATTCCGATAATTTCTATGCCACGGCAGTTCAAGAGCTGGCTGGAACTAGTGGAACTGCGACATATGGGCGACCATATAACGAAGGTAGCGATGGACTAAATGTTGGTCCACTCTTCTTACAAAAATGGGCTGGCGTAACACACCGAATTGATGCAGCAAATAACTTTGTGATTGAACCATTAATGAATCAAGTTCAAACTCCAGAAGTTAAAGCAGCATTGACCCAATGGAGCCAAGCTTCGGTTGATGCTCGCACAAAGTGGGCAACTACTTATGATGATGCAATAACCAAGGCTGAAGGTAAGTTAAGTGCCATACCAGCTGGTGAATATGGCCCAGTACCAGCACTTGCTAATGGCCTAACTCAAATGGCAAAAGCTGGATCACTAGATGCAGCCCTGCTTTCACAAGGTGGCTTTTTCCAAACTGATAGCACCAAACAAATATTGTTTTTTGGAGATGGCGCTTACCTAGATGATGCTGGAACCGCTGCAAACTTGCAGGGTGGTACATGGGGAATGATGAATGAGACTGGTCGCTATCCGGGACAGGCTTGGCTATGGCTCTATTCATTCTGGTATCAGATTCCACCATTTACTAATGAGGAGTCACATCCAATTGGGGCAAATGCAGATGTTTACATCATGGTAATCATGGGCGCAATGTCACTCGGGTTGATTTTGATCCCAGTAATCCCAGGTGTTCGCTCATTGCCAATGCGCATTCCGATCCACCGTGGAATCTGGCGTAGTTACTACCAGTCTGAAGGAATTAAACGGCGCCGGAAGTAGGGAATCCTAAACAAATTGGGCAGTCCGACCTCTTAGCTTCCCCGCTCTTTCGAAAGCAGAACTAGAGAAGTTTGGACTAGCCCACTAGGATTCCCCACATGGAAAAATTTCGTTGGGGATTTATTGGGGCTGGAATGATTGCCCGCAAGGCACTGTATCCAGCAATATCTAAGTCAAGTGTTGGAGAAATTTATGCGGTAGCTTCTCGTGAAGCTGATAAAGCGATGACTATCTCACCAAAAGGCAAGATCTACACAAATTACGATGAGTTACTTGCAGATCCACAAGTTGAGGCTGTCTATATCTCATTGCCAAATGCTTTTCACCTGCCTCTGGCAAACCGCGCAATGAAGGCCGGAAAGCACGTCCTTTGCGAAAAGCCACTGGGTATGAATGCGGCTGAAGTTCGTGAATCAATCGCTATTTCAAAAGAGACCGGCATGATGTTAGTTGAGGCTTCTTGGAACCGATGGCATCCACGTACTAAGCGCATTCGAGAAATTGTAGAATCAGGAAAGCTTGGAAAGCTGACTCGAATTCGTTCTGCTTTCACATATGACGGGCTAGATGATTCAAATATTCGCCTTGATCCAAAAATTGGTGGCGGAATTCTTTATGACCTTGGACCATATTCAACCGTGGCACCACTTTGGATCACTGGCTTCCCAGAAGTTACTGATCTGCAAGTTCAGACTGTCTTTCACAAGAGTGGTGTTGATGAAACAACTCGTGTGAACTACAAAGTTGGCGGAGTTCAAGCTGAGACTGTTACCTCAAGCAATATCCCGGTTTCACACTGGTTGATTGTTGAAGGAACAAAGGGATCAGTTCGCACGGGTGGATCTGACTCATTCTTCTCACACAATAATCCAAGTACTTTGGAAGTTGAGATTAACGGCAAGACCAAAATTGAACATTTTGACGCATGCGATCCATACCAACTTATGTCAGATGCCTTTGCTCGTAAGGCTCGTGGCAAGAAGGATTGGGTTATGTCACTAGATGAATCACTTCGATTCGCTGAACTCTTTGATGCTGCCTTTGCCAAGATGGGCAAGCCTCATTAATAAGAAGTTAATAGCAACGGTCGCTGGAACACTGGCGGCCGTTTCGCTATTTATCTCGCTCCCATTTTCTGGAATGTGGCTGGCATTAGTTGGAGCCCCTGGTGATCAATATAAGAAAGTGAGAGTTGAATTTAGTGGCGTTTTCTGGGTCCTAGCGGATATCGGGTTTTTCGCTCTGGCAGCTTTTGTTTACTTTGGTAGAAATCGAAAAGTTAATTTTTCATATACAGCGATATATTTTCTTGCTTATGGCCTAATTGGATTCTTCAATAAGGGACCTCTGGCCAGTGTTGCTAAGTCTGCTATTGATTCGGCAAATAAATCTAGCGGTGGCTCAAACGTGCAATTAGCTAAGAGCACCTTGGAAGATGGTTTTTCAAGAATTGGGACTTATAGTTTTTCAGTTGGCCTTGTAATAATTGGTCTTACACTTCTAACAAATCGTAAAAAAAGTAATTAATTAACCGATTAGTTCTCTATCGTGAGACTTACTCTGATCGTGAAAGCATGTTCGGTTTGTGGCAACTTTGGAGCAAGGCTCACAGAGCAAAATTAAGTCATGGCACGTGACTGTTCCACAGTTATAGAACTGTTTAGTTGGCGCTTGGCACTTGTCACATTTACCAATAACTTTTGTATCTTCGTTGAAATCAACAGCCATTCGGGAATCGAAGGTATAAAGCGAACCTTCCCATAGCTCCTTATCGCCAAACTTATTTCCATAACGAACAATTCCACCTTTAACTTGATAAACCTCTTTAAATCCACGATTCTTCATAACTACAGAAAGAATTTCACACCTAATTCCACCGGTGCAGTATGTAACAACTGGCTTGTCCTTTAGATGATCATACTTTCCACTCTCAACTTCTGAAACAAAGTCACGGGTTGTATTTACATCTGGAACGATTGCATCCTTAAATTTACCGATCTTGGCTTCGAATGCATTACGACCATCAAAGAAAACAACTTCATTGCCGCGTTCTTCAACCAATTTATTCACTTCATAGGGAGCTAAGTGCTTGCCACCATTAACCACCCCGTTTAGATCAACTTGAATTTCATCGGGATAGCCAAATGCGACTAATTCTGGCCGAATCTTGATTGATAGGCGAGGGAATTCAGTTCCAGTGCCTTCGGACCATTTGAAATCTATTTTTTTAAATCCTGGATATTCTTTTGTTTGGCGCACATATTTTTTGAGCGCAGACATATCGCCACCGAGAGTGCCATTAATTCCATGCTTGGAAATAATAATTCTTCCCTTGAGTCCTAAAGATTCACAAAGAGTGCGCTGCCATAACTTGAGCGCCTCTGGATCTGCAACTGGAGCAAAACCGTAATAGAGAATGATCTTTTGGAGTTCCACGGGTAAATCTTAACTTGCTTTAGAAATAGCTAAAACTGAGGAGTTAAGCGCGAAATGGTAGACGAGGATCTTGTTTCTGACTCTTCCAGGCTTCACGAATCCACGCCTGTGATGGGTCATCAGTAATGTTCCAAGAACGATCTGGGTCTGGACCTGCCATTACATTCATGAAGTAAAGGTCATAACCTGGCGTGGCCATAACTGGACCATGCCAACCGTGAGGCACTAGGACAACATCTCCTGAACGCACCTCAGTTGTTAATTCGAATTCACGCTCATCTGATGAGTGGCCGCGGAAATATCCAATCGGATCAATATTTTCTGGAGTCGGAATGGATCTACTAACTGCCGCTTCGAAATAATAAATTTCTTCTAAATTCGATTCTTTACCTGGGATATAAGTGTCGTGTTTGTGAGCAGGGGAGCCAGACCAATTTCCATCTGGGACTAGTACTTCAACAACAATAAAACGATCAGCTACTAATTCTTCTGGGACGCCAAAGTTATGAATTTGGCGTGAAGCTGGCCCTGCGCCGCGAGTAACAACTGGCACGCGATCTTTGGCGATGTATTTAGCGGGAAATGAATTCTTGGCAGGAGCTTCAGCAATTATTACTCGCCCACTTCCTGTAATAGTTATTTCGGTATCAATTGATAAATACAGAATGTCAGTTGGTCCATGAAAAACACTTTCACGGCCGATGAGCTCCTGCGAAGTAGTTTTGCCATCGACGGTGTATTGAACAGTAATTGAATGTCCATCAAGTGGCCAAACCAATCGTTCAACTTTGTCAGAAGCAATCCTAAACTCTTTATTTTTTGAAAAGTCTCCGACGCGCATTCCAGTGTGTTGCCAGCCAGCAAGTTTGTCATCAACGATGACATCCCAACCTGACTTTGCTAATGCACCTTTTGGGTAGAAGAAATTCATGGACTTAGTTTTGCGGGAATCCCAGATTAATTCCACCATGGCTTGGATCTAACCAGCGGCTTGTAATTGCCTTGCCCCGAGTAAAGAAGTGAACACCTTCAACACCATGGGCTTTGGTGTCACCAAATAAGGAATTCTTCCAACCACCAAATGAGTAGTAAGCAACTGGTACTGGGATCGGAACGTTAATTCCAATCATTCCAACCTCGACTTCATTTTGGAAGCGCCGAGCAGCGCCACCATCATTGGTGAAAATTGCTGTTCCATTTCCAAAAGCACCTGAGTTAATTAGCTTCACGCCATCTTCATAAGTCTTAACCCGAACGATTGATAGGACTGGCCCAAAGATCTCCTCGGTGTAGACCTTAGAGGTGGTTGGCACATTATCGATCAGGGTAGGTCCGAGCCAGAACCCGTTTGGCTCGCCATCAACCTTTATGCCACGACCATCAACAACAACCTTTGCGCCATCTTTCTCGGCAGTTTCAATATAGCCAGCCACCTTGTCACGGTGTTCTTTTGTAACCAGTGGACCCATATCACAGGCGCGACGACCATCGCCTACTTTTAGCCCGCTCATACGGCTAACAATCTTTTCGATAAGTGAATCTGCAACTGGCTCAACTGCTACCACTACAGAAATTGCCATGCATCGCTCACCAGCAGAACCAAAGCCAGCATTGATAGCAGAGTCTGCAACTAATTCAAGATCTGCATCTGGAAGTACGAGCATGTGAT
>CAIJOE010000018.1 GCA_903822245.1 uncultured Actinomycetes bacterium | reverse complement strand
ATTCCAACGGTAATAAAAACATCGTGAATAACTGCAACGATGGCAGCTAAAGCCATTTTTGGTTCAAATGCCAACGTCAAAAAGAGCATTACAACCAGGATGAACCCGATAAGACCATAGAGCGCCTTTTTGGTAATTTCCTTACCCCAAGATGGCCCAATCAATTGGGTATCGATTGTCTCGATTGGAACCCCGAACGATGTGGCTAAGGAAGTCTTGACTGCATCAAATGAAGTCAGAGCGCCTGTCTGAATACGTACTTTGTCTGATCCGATCTTTTGGACCACGGTCTCACCAGTAATACCGGCTGTTGTTACAGCAGCACGACCATCAGCGATAGTGGCGCCAACCTTTGTAATCGTGAACTCAGAGCCACCCTTGAACTCAATTCCAAGGTGTAGTCCCTGAACGCTTAGCGCAATTGCCGAGATAATAATTATTAGTCCAGAGAAGGCATACCAACGACGTCGCTTTCCGATGAAATCTATAGAAGTTTCTCCGCGATAAAGACGACCACCGATACCTGAAAGTGATGACATTTACTTACCTTCCGTTCCGATTACTGTTCCCAAGCTTTTGGCTGAGAAGCCAGATAATTTTGCGCCATTGGAAAAGAATGGAACTTGAGCCAAAAGCGTTACAAAAGGCTTGGTGAAAACAAATACAACAATTAAGTCAACAAATGTTGTTAAGCCTAAAGTGAATGCAAATCCACGGACACTGCCAACGGCAAAGAAGTAAAGAAGAATTGCGGCAATCAAAGAAACTGAGTCGGCGACAATGATGGTGTGGCGAGCCCTGGTCCAACCACTTTCAACTGCTGAGCGAAGGGTTCTACCTTCACGAACTTCATCTCTTAAACGTTCAAAGTAAACGATAAAGGAGTCGGCAGTAATACCGACTGAAACAATTGCACCAGCAATACCGGCCAAAGTTAAGGTAAACCCAATCCACTTTCCAAGAAGTAGGAAGGAGAGGAAGGTAATTGCTCCGGCCACCAAGAGTGAACCGACTGTTACCAAACCAAGACCCTTGTAATAAAGAAGTGAGTAAAGAAGAACGAGTGCTAATCCAAGTGCGCCAGCTAGAAGGCCAGCATGCAACTGATCAGAGCCCAAGGTAGGAGAAACTTGTAGAACTTCACCTTGGTTAAAAGCAAGTGGCAGAGCGCCGTACTTCAGTACATTTGCTAAATCCGATGAATCAGTCTGTGTGAAGTTTCCAGTTATCTGCGCTGAGCCACCAGTAATCGCTTCGTTGATACGTGGGGCTGAAACAACTAGACCGTCTAGGACAATTGCTACCTGATTTTGAGGTGCGGATAGTTTGGTTACAGATTGGGTTAGAGCGCCAAATTTGCTGGTTCCCTCACCATTGAAACTCAAAAGAACATACCAGCCAGAAGCACCTTGTTGGTCAATTGCGGCACTTGCCTTGGAAATCATATTTCCAATAACTTGTGCTGGCGCCAAAATATATTTAGTAGTTCCGGTTCGATTACATGAAACTACAGAAGCATCCGGCGATTCAGTTGAACCACCTTGCAAGTTTGTTTTGTTCGTACAATCTAGCGCCGCATACTTTGCATTCAAATCTGGAGTTACACCTGCTGGAAGAGTTGCAGTCTTTGTATCTGCCGCGGCTGAAGTTGCATTTGGTGCGCCTTCAGCTAGTACTTGGCGAAAGCGTAATTCTGCTGTCTGTCCAACTAATTGCACAATACGTTGGCCGGTTTGTCCTGGTACCGAAATAACAATCTGTCGATTAGTTCCAGATCCTTGAGCAGCCACTTCACTCTCAGCAACACCTAGTGAGTTAACGCGTTGACGAATAATAGAAACAGCTTGATCAATCGCCTCTGTTGTAACTTTTCCGCCTTCACTTGCGCGCGGTGTAAGGGTGACACTTGTTCCGCCGCGAAGGTCTAGACCTAACCGCACTTTTGTAGCACCTTGGATAAAAGCCAAGGCAGTAAATGCGATTAATGTGACTAGAAGGATGGAAATGGTGCGAGCTGGTCTAGATGAACCGGCCGGACCCTTAGTTGCTTTAGGCGTAATGGAAGACATAAGACCGCAGTCTAGGCATCAAGTGATGGTGTGTCGAAAAGAGCAGCCAAGTTTGGCGTCCCAATCGGGGCTTTAAGGCCCAAATGCTCAAATCCCGCTGGAGTTGCCACTCGACCCCTTGGAGTACGTGATATGAATCCCATACGGACCAAGAAAGGTTCTGCTAACGATTCGATTGTCTCCGATTCTTCACCTATAGCCATCGCCAAGGTTGATATTCCAACTGGCCCACCATTAAATCTTTTTACTAGCGCCTCTAGTACTCCTCTATCCAAACGATCCAAACCAATTGGATCTACTTCATACATTTCAAGGGCTGCTTTAGCTTCAGAAATTCCAACTTTTCCATTGCTGTGAACTTGGGCGTAATCACGAACTCGGCGCAATAGTCGATTTGCAACACGAGGAGTTCCTCTAGATCGTGATCCCAATTCAGAAACGGCCTCAGTTGAAATATCAATGTCAATTAATCTTGCACTACGAGAGACGATTGTTGAGATTTCTAAATCATCATAGAAATCTAACTGCGCCGTGAAACCAAAGCGATCGCGCAACGGGCTTGGAAGCAAACCTGCACGAGTGGTTGCCCCAATCAAAGTGAAGTGCGGCAAGTCAAGTGGAATAGAAGTTGCTCCCGCTCCCTTTCCGACGATTACATCCACCCGAAAATCTTCCATTGCTAGGTAAAGTAATTCTTCTGCCGGTCTAGACATTCGGTGAATTTCATCAAGAAAAAGAATTTCACCTTCGGTAAGTGAAGAAAGGATTGACGCTAAATCCCCAGCATGTTGAATCGCCGGCCCGCTTGTAATGCGAATCGGGGCTCCCATCTCTTCGGCAATTATCATCGCTAAAGTGGTTTTGCCTAAACCAGGTGGGCCCGAAAGTAGAACGTGATCGGCCGGACTATTGCGGTTTCTAGCAGCGCTAAGAAGCAAATCCAATTGCTTAGAAACCCGCTCCTGGCCAACAAATTCTTTTAGACTCTTTGGCCGAAGGGCTAGCTCTTGCATTCGCTCAACTTGGTCGGATGACGGATCTAGGATGCGATCTGATTCCTCTGACATTAGTTACGACTCCTAATTTGCAAAGCCAGTTTGAGTATTTGGGAAATACTCTTCTCTTCAATTTTGCTGCCAAGATCACTAGCCAAAGTTTCTATAGTTTGATCAGATTCTCTTTGGCTATAGCCAAGAGAAATCAGGGCATTACCTAATTGCACCCGCCACTGCGTGCTCGAAGAGAGCGAGCCAGTGAGTTGGGAAATGTCCGACATTTTGTCCTTAAGTTCAAGAACAGTTCTAGCAGCACCCTTTTTTCCTAATCCTGGAATACGTTCTAAAGCAGATGCATTTGCAGAACTAATGGCAGAGGCCAGCTCTTGCGGGTCATAAATCGAAAGCGCAGATTGCGCCACCTTAGGGCCAATTCCACTAACCGTTTGGAGAAGTTCAAAGCAATCTCTGGAGGCTAATGTTTCAAAACCATACAAAGTCAGTGAATCTTCACGAACAACCAAACTCGTTTGAACTTCAACATGAGCGCCAACAACCAATGAGGCAGCAAATCGAGCGGGAAGTGAAAGTAAAATACCAACACCGCCGACTTCGATAACGGCAGAATTTAGTGAAAGCTGCTTTACGACGCCGGAAAGTGAAGCAATCATCTACTTCCCCGCTTTCTTGAACTTACTAATTCTAGATTTTTCTTTTGCAAGAGCGTCCGCTATCCGTGTATTGCCAGTTCCCCGCCAATGATGGCAGATAGCAAGGGCTAACGCATCGGTGCTATCTACTGGTTTTGGAATTTCTTTTAATCCCAATAATTTTGCCACCATATTGGCAACTTGTTTCTTGTCGGCTCGCCCAGAACCAGTGACCGCTGCTTTAACCTCGCTAGGAGTGTGCATCGCCACCGGTATCCCCCGCTTTGCCGCAATCAAAAGTGCGATCCCCGCGGCCTGCCCAGTAGCCATTGCAGTGCGCACATTTAGTTGCGAGAAGACTCTTTCAACAGCAACTACATCGGGCTTGTATTTATCGATCCACTCGCTGAGCTCGCCCTCAAGTAACAACAGGCGCTGATCAAGTGCTAAATCCGATGGAGTTTGAATGACACCAACACCAATCATTACCAATTTTTGTGGTGAGGTACTGTCCACAATCCCAAGGCCGCATCTTGTTAAACCAGGATCGACCCCAAGGACTCGCATTTAAAGACTCGCCATAACCTCATCTGACACATCGAAATTACCATAAACGTTTTGAACGTCATCTAGCTCTTCGATCGCATCTATGAGTTCGAAAACCTTTTTAGCGCCTTCAACATCAAGTGGAACTGACATTGAGGCAAGGAAAGATGTGTCTGCAGATTCGTAATCGATGTTTGCCCCTTGCAGCGCGGTTCTAACTGCCACCAGATCACTTGCTTCACTTACTATTTCAAAGGATTCACCCAGATCGTTAACTTCCTCAGCTCCAGCATCTAAAACATGTTCCAATATTGAATCTTCGGTTGCACCATTTGCTTTAGAAACGATGATCACACCCTTGCGATTAAACATGTAGGAAACCGATCCTGGGTCAGCCATGTTTCCACCATTACGAGTTACTGCTACGCGCACCTCAGATGCTGCACGATTTCGATTGTCAGATAAACATTCGATTAGAAGTGCCACACCATTTGGTCCATAGCCTTCATACATAATTGTTTGATAATCGGCTCCACCAGATTCAAGTCCTGCGCCTCGCTTTACCGCGCGATCTATGTTGTCAGCTGGAACTGAATTCTTTTTGGCTTTTGCAATTGCATCAAAAAGAGTTGGGTTTCCCGAAACATCCGGACCACCATTTCTTGCCGCAACTTCAATTCCTTTAATAAACTTTGCGAAGTTCTTCGCTCGTCGTGAATCTATAATTGCTTTCTTATGCTTGGTCGTTGCCCACTTGGAATGGCCTGACACGATCCAACCCCCTAATTACCGCTCAAAAACAAGAAGATACCTGCTATCTCCAGGAGAGAATCTTAGCGCGACTTACTTCACCAAATCAGAGCAGAACTGATCTAGGAAGTACTTGTGCACACGGCTATCACCGGTAATTTCAGGATGAAATGAGGTGGCTAGGACCTTGCCCTGGCGAACGGCGACTGGATGATTAACTCCGTCAATTAGAACACTAGCAAGAACTTCAACCCCAGCTCCGTAGCTTTCAACCCATGGAGCGCGAATAAAGACTGCTCGAACGGATTTGCCTTCGATGCCATGAAAATCTAAGTCTGATTCAAATGAATCTACTTGCTTACCAAAAGCGTTTCTGCGAACCAAAATATCTAGCCCACCAAAAGTCTCTTGCCCAGAGGCCGGATCTAGGATTTCTCTGCTTAATAAAATCATCCCAGCACATGAACCATATGTTGGCAAGCCCTGCGCAATCCGATTTGAGATCAACTCAAAAAGACCAAAGGCCTTAGCCAATTTACTTATAGTCGTAGATTCACCACCAGGAAGAACTAGCGCATCTATCTCATTGATTTCCTGCGCTGTTTTAACCGCTATCCCCGAGACGCCAAGTTGCTCAAGGGTAGTTAGATGTTCGCGAAAATCTCCTTGGAGTGCAAGTACTCCAACTTTCATTACCAGCCTCGTTCAGCCAAACGATGTGGCACAGGAATGTCTGCAACATTGATTCCAACCATCGCTTCACCTAAACCACGTGAAGCCTGGGCAACAATCTTTGCATCCGTGTAATACGTTGTTGCTTTAACCATTGCAGCGGCCCGCTTTGCTGGGTCACCAGATTTGAAGATTCCAGAACCAACAAATACTCCGTCAGCTCCCAACTGCATCATCATTGCTGCATCTGCAGGAGTTGCAATTCCACCAGCTGTGAAGAGCACGACCGGAAGCTTTCCTGTAGCAGCAACTTCTTTTACTAAAGCATATGGCGCCTGAAGTTCCTTTGCCGCAACATAGAGCTCATCTTCGCGCATCGATGTTAGTCGACGAATTTCTGAACCAATCTTTCGCATGTGAGTAGTCGCGTTCGAAACATCTCCGGTGCCAGCCTCGCCCTTTGAACGAATCATTGCCGCACCCTCGTTGATACGACGCAGCGCTTCTCCCAAATTTGTTGCGCCACAGACGAAAGGAATTGTGAAATTCCACTTATCAATATGATGCTCATAGTCTGCTGGCGTTAGAACTTCTGACTCATCGATGTAGTCCACTTTAAGACTCTCAATAACCTGAGCCTCTGCAAAATGTCCAATACGAACCTTTGCCATTACCGGAATCGAAACAGCCGCCTGGATTGCTTCGATCATGTCCGGATCAGACATTCGGGAAACTCCACCTTGCGCACGAATATCAGCTGGGACTCTTTCAAGTGCCATTACCGCTACGGCGCCAGCATCTTCTGCAATTTTTGCTTGCTCAACATTAACGACATCCATAATGACGCCACCCTTAAGCATTTCTGCCATGCCGCGCTTAACGCGGGCGGTGCCTACTTCATTACTAGCGTTCTGTGACATCGTTTCTCCTGTTGTCTGAGCATTTAAAAAGCGGTCGAACTTAAGGCAGTAAGTCTACTTTGCCTTAGTGGGGGCGGGTGACGGGTATATGAAGACCGGATCTTTGTCTGTGAGCGCAATCCAAACCTGCCCGGTTGCGAATTTGGCAACCGAACCATCCCGCAAAGTCCATGTGGTGCCCGAAATCGCATCGGGGCGATTCCAATTGATTGCTATTGCCTTGCCATCGCGGAGCAAGTAGCCAGTACCAGAGCCAATGGTGTTGCTAAAAGGTGTGATTCCACCAACTTTGTCGTGGAATTCAGAATCAGTTATCGACACCTTCTGGATAACGAAAGTAGGCGACCCAAGCTGCAAACCACTCTGATCTAGGTCTGCCATTCCGTGAAACATAAGTCCCCAACGTTTTTGCTCTGGCAACCAATTGATTTCATAACGAGAAGCCGGCCAACTTACCTTTGCCCCAGCAATAGCAGTTCCGGTATCTGGCCCTGAGCCAAACTGCCAACCCACTGATTTTGCCGAGTCAATCGTTTTACCTTCAACTTCAATTGATTTCTTTAAAAGTGCGTTTGCGTCCAAAAACATATTAGTTGGCTCAACTCGAGTGAGATCTCGATAGAAAATTGAAGGAGGATTTACTTCTGCGCTCAAATTATAAAGATTGGCAGCAGAAATTTTTGGCAGCAATTTATGTTGGGCCCCACTAAAGGCAAAGCCCACCTTGCCGTACTGAGCCAAAATATCTAAATCACTTATCCGAGCTGAGCGAACTGGACCAATTGCTGGTGGAATTACATTAGTGAAGATTGCAGCAAGTCGGGTTAAACCACCTTCAACTTGTTCAACATAAATAACATCAGCACTTGCAAGCCCAACTTGTGGATGAGCATCTGGCGTGTCATCAATCTTGACTGCGAGTACTGGTCCGTTCTTACCTGGCAAATTAGTTAGAACATTTACCGCTTGGGATTTACCTGTGATTGACTTAACTAACTTGGTAGGCGAAGCGCAAGCTGTAAGCAAGGCCAGGATTGAGGCGAGCAAAATCGCGCGCTTAAACACCTTAGCTATCATAAAATTAAAGTATGTCGTCTTCAAAGGAATAGCGCATTGGCAACGGAGCGTGGCCTGCTAGCCTAAAGATTCTAAATAGGGGCCTATCGCGCAAAGACCTAGCGCTCATAACCGCTTCTGTGTGGATCGTGATTCCAACTGAAATCTTCTCAGTAATACGAGCCAATTCCTCAAGCAATTGTGGATCTAACCCACTTGGAGTTTGTAGTTCTTCTGCGCGAAGTAATTTCAATGACTCGGAGAGGGAGCTCTCAGCTTCACTTCTTTCAACAATATTTGCTTCGCGCGCCTGATACGCCGAGGCGGTTAACAACAAACTAGTTGCTGGATCCAAAGCAATTGAATGAGAAATTTCAAGGGCAATAGCAGCCCGGCGTTGCAACAAGGCATCTAAATGCTCCCAAGAAGTTTCCACTCGGTGATGTAGTCCATCGAGCCTTGAAGCTAGGAATGATAGATACCAAACACCCAAAAGGAGAATAAAGGCCACGATTAATATTGATTTAATCATCTGACCTCTTTCGGTTCCATAAACGTCCTTCAGATGCGAGTTTAACGCGATCATTTCCAACTAAAGCCATTTCATAGATTGACAAGATTTGCTCGCCAACTGTGTCCCAATCAAAACTTAGGGCCTTGTCTTTACCGCGCCTGGCCAGAGCCTTGCGTTTGGCATCATTAGAAAGCAGATCGATTACCACTTCAGCTAAGTCAGAACTCTCACCAGATCTAAAGAGCGCCCCTGCCTGCCCGTTGGATAATAGAGCTTTGAAGGCCGGTAAATCGCTGGCAACTAATGAAGTTTCGCAAGTCATTGCTTCGGCCAAAATGATTCCAAATGATTCACCACCAGTATTAGGTGCAACATAAAGTGACAATGATTTAAAAAACGCAACTTTCTCTTCTTCAGAAATTTTGCCTAAAAACGTAATATGGCGAAGTAGCGCTGGCGCAATCTTCTTGGAAACCGCTTCAATATCACCTGGGCCAGCAATTAAGAAGTTCGCATCTGGAAACTTTCGAACTATGTCAGGGATTGCTCCGAGAAAAACATCCAACCCTTTTCTGGACTCTTCAAAACGGCCAAGAAATCCAATTGTGTTTGGTTTAGACCACGCTGGACTTGCGCCAATTGCAGCAAATTTTGCAGAGTAAATTCCATTAGGAATTACTACCGCTTCGGTCTTGAAGCGGTCCTTTAAAGTCTCTCGAGCAGTTTCACTTACCGCTATTTTGGCTGTGATTCGCTCGACCAACGGATCCAAAATAGTTCCAATTGCATTTAAAGTCTTTTGCTTATTTGTTGCCGCATGAAAAGTTGCAACAATTGGGCCTTCAGCCGCCCATCCAGCAAGAACTGAAAGTGAAGGTATTGCTGGTTCATGTAGGTGAAGTACATCAAATTCATTTGCGGCAATCCATTGCTTCACGCGAGAAGAAGCTAGTGGCCCAAAAATTACGCGAGCTACCGCACCATTAAAAGGTATCGAAACCGGACGGCCAGCTGAAACTAACCAAGATTCTGTAATCGCATTCTCGTCAGATACCGGTGCCAGAACTGAAACACTATGTCCATGATCAATTAACCACTCGGCAAGTTCTTTAATGTGAATACCAACTCCACCTGGCGTATCCCAACCGTAAGGGCAGACAATTCCTATCTTTAGATTTTTCATTGGCTATCACGCTCAACATAATCTCCATCTACCCAAATTCGCTGCAACATATGCCAATCCGCTGGCGATGCCTTTATTTGCGCCGCAAATCTGTCTGCAACAATCTGCGTCATTTCAGCAGTCTTTTCAGCGGTTGATCCTGATGCAGGGATTGCAACTTCTCCTTCAAAAATTATTCTAATTCCGGTCTTTTCATATTTCACATAGGCAGTAATCAGAGGCGCGCCAGTCTGAATTGAAAGCAGGGCTGGTCCAGCCGGCATCTTTGCCGGGAATCCTGCAAAACTGACTGGAACACCAGATTTTGTTAGATCACGATCTGCAACAAGCGCCACTAACTTTCCTTGGCGAAGGCGTTGGGCTAATACCGCGATGGACCTGGAATTTAGATCAAGAACCTCCATCCCGATTGCCTGTCGGTATTCCAAAAATTTATTGAAAAGTTTTTCTGGATCAAGGTGCTCGGCCACCGTAGTTAGCGGTATTCCAGTTGCGCAAAAATATGCTCCAGCATGATCCCAGTTACCAGCGTGTGGCAGGGAAACTATTACCCCGCGACCTTGAGTAACTGGGTCGCGCAAGAAATTCTCGTTCTCTGTGAGAGTAGTTGCCAAAATGCTTTCTTTACTCCAGGACGGAAATCGAAAAGTATCGCACCAGTAACGCAGGTAAGAACGCATGCCCTCGCGTGTTAAATCATTTAAAGCCTTTGGATCTAAACCAGGTTTGATTCGATCGTAGTTACTGCGCAATCGTTGTATTTGTTTTCCATTGCGTCTAAATAAGCAATCGGCAAATATATTTCCTAAGCCGTAGGCAGCCTTTGCTGGAAGTATTTGAAGTACTTTCCAAGCAAAGCTATAGCCGTAATAAATTAGGTGGTGCATCAGGGATTTGCTCGATAAACAATTTGTAACCGTTGCAAAACAGTGAAGGAACTTGCCAAGGCCAAAACCCAAATCCCTATCGCCAAGGCAAATGTGACATGAAATCCTGCCAAGGTAGTCGCCACAAGAATTATCACCATCCGCTCAGTTCTTTCAGCAAAACCACCGTTACAAACAATGCCAACGGCTTCAGCTCTGGCTTTAACGTATGACACTAAGAATCCAGAAATAATTGCAACCAGCATCACGGGAACTAAGCGATCTTGGGTATTTATCAAATAAAAAAGAATTGAGCCAAGCACAGCTCCATCTGTGACTCGGTCCAAAGTTGAATCTAAAAGCGCTCCAAATGGGGTGCTTCCCACCGGTGATAATCGCGCCATAGTTCCATCAAGTAAATCAAAGAGAACGAATACGAAAATCATGAACGTCCCCAACAAGAAGTCGCCACTGGGAAAGAAATTAATTGCTGCCAAAATTGTCGCTAGCGAACCTATGACTGTGATTTCGTTGGCAGTGATGCCAAGACTGATAAGGCCACGACAGATTGGAGTAATCAATCTAGTGACCGGGGCGCGTAATGATCCTTGTAGCATCGTTCCCATCGTAGGCTTGGGGCTTGTGAGCACCCTAATCTTCCCATTAATTGACCCTGATGCGCGAATATCAATCATCGGCCAAGGGGCCACTGACTTCGCAAAATATCTAGGGATTAGGCCAAGCCCAATAGAACTCGCTGATGCAGCCATTTTTGTAGTGAGCGCAGTAAGCGGGGCAACTGCTGAGGATCAAAAGCATTGGGAGTTAGCACGAGAGCTCTATATTCCTTCGATAGTTGCAATCACCGACCTGACCGCGAGTGAAGTTGATTTCGATGACATGGCAGCTATCGCTGGCAAGATGCTTGATCCAGTTATAACTCCATTTTTAGTTTTGCACGACGATGAAGGCAAACCAACGGCGCTCATTAATCTGGATTCACTTGCCCTTATAAACTATAGCAATTCAAACAGAATCGTTATGGAATCAGATCCAGAGCACAAGGTTTTAGTTTTTGAATTTAGAAAAGAATATTTAGAAGCCTTGGAGGAGTTTGGCCCAGACTCATTCAATCTGGCCCTCACTTTCCCGGCTATTCCCATTGTGCAAGAAATAGGCCTTGGAAAATACGAACTCTTGGAATACTTAGCTAAATTACCAAGCCGCAGCTAACGCTTGTCTTGTTTCACTTAAAAGTTGTGGCATTACCTTTGTCTTTCCGATAAGCGGCATAAAATTGGCATCTCCAAACCATCTTGGGATAACGTGTTGATGGATATGTTCGGCAACTCCGGCTCCGGAAACATCTCCTTGGTTCATGCCAAGATTAAATCCCCCAGCCTTAGAAACTTTTCGCAAAGTTCTCATCGCGTGGGCAGTTAGCGAAAAGATTTCTGAGCGTTCAGAATCAGTAAGCTCAGTAAGATCGGCAACATGTCGATTGGCACAAATTAATAAATGTCCAGCGTTATATGGATATAAATTCATGACCACGAAAGCTTCTTTTCCTCGATGAACTATTAAGGCTTCCTCGTCATCAATACCTTGGACGCGACAGAACGGACACGGGATGTCATTGCTTGCAAGCGGCCGATTTTCACCAGATAGATAACTCATCCGATGTGGCGCCCAAAGGCGTTGCCATGAATCAGGCATCCCGGCTCCGCCAGTTAGCTCTTGATCCATATTTAAACTTGCTCGCGGTTCTTAACTGCCGAAAGAACCAGCTCGATGGCATCAGCTATTGCCACACCATTTTTCTGTTCACCATTTCGGAAACGGAAAGATACGGCGCCGGAATTTTGATCTTCTTCACCAGCGATCATCATGAATGGGATCTTTTCAAGTTGTGCGTTTCGAACCTTTTTCTGCATTCGATCATCAGAAGCGTCGATATCAACCCTGATTCCCGCCTTACGCATTTGCAAAATAACCCCTTCTAAATACGGAGTGAAACTTTCTGCAACAGGAATAGCTCGAACTTGCACTGGTGCAAGCCAAGGAGGGAAAGCGCCGGCATAGTGTTCAGTTAACACTCCGAAGAATCGTTCGATTGAACCGAAAAGAGCGCGGTGAATCATTACTGGTCTTTGCCGTGAACCGTCAGAGGCCACATATTCCAAATCAAATCGCTGAGGTAATTGGAAATCGACTTGAATTGTGGACATTTGCCATGTGCGACCAATCGCATCTTTGGCTTGAACTGAAATCTTTGGACCATAAAATGCGGCGCCTTCGGGATCTAAGACGAGTTCCAACTTCTGTTTTGAGGCTGCAATTCTAAGTGCCTCTGTGGCCTCCTCCCAATCTTTATCTTCGCCGACAGACTTTTGTGGATTTCTAGTTGAAAGTTCAAGGTAGAAATCTTCCAAACCATAGTCACGAAGCAAATTAAGGACGAATGTTAGTAAGCTATCCAACTCTCCTAGCATTTGATCTTTCGTGCAATAAATGTGCGCATCATCCTGGGTAAATCCCCGGGCACGGGTAAGACCATGGATCACACCAGACTTCTCGTAACGATAAACCGTTCCGAACTCAAAAAGTCTTAGCGGCAATTCCCGGTATGAGCGAGAAGAAGATCTATAAATCAAGTTATGAAACGGGCAGTTCATTGGCTTCATGTAGTACTTCTGGCCAGCTCGCTTAATAGTGCCATCTGCATGAAATTCTTCATCCATCACCATCGGCGGATACATTCCCTCGGAGTACCAATCCAAGTGGCCGGATGTTTCAAATAATGCAGCCTTAGTTAGATGCGGTGAATATACGAACTGATAATTTTCTTCCTCGTGGCGTGCACGAGAATAATCCTCCATCGCACGGCGAATTATTCCGCCTTTTGGATGAAATACAGCCAGTCCAGATCCAACTTCTTCCGGAAAGGAAAACAGATCCAACTCTTGGCCAAGCCGGCGGTGATCGCGCTTTTCGGCTTCGATTAAGAGATTTAGATACTCAT